>CAITAM010000286.1 GCA_903890265.1 uncultured Pseudomonadota bacterium
CATCGTTGAGACAGCGGAGCATCGGCCGCGGGCTGCGGTAGTGCCAGGGACGGACACTCGGCCAGCACATCGCGTAGCTGACGCGCTCGCCGGCCGCCAGCGTCAGCACCACGTCACCGGCCTGCGCGCCGCGCGGGTCAAGATCCACGGAGTCGATGAGCGCGAACGGCAGGTTGACGGTAAAAGTGAACGCAATGCCGGTGCGTACGGCCACTCGGCGGTTGGTCACGGTGTAGACCGTCGTCCGGGCACTGAGGTAGGCGATGGTGGACAGGACGGCGCACGCCGCGCCACCGAGTGCCGCCGTGACGGCGATCCGCGGCAGCGCGACCGCCCAGGGGTCGCCGGCGCCCACCTGACGAACCAGTGCGAGAACAATCAGCGCCGCAAAGTAGATCATCACCTCGCGCACCCGCAGCGCCCTGAACGCGAGCGAACGCCAGTCCGGCGAGCCCTGCCAGAGGATCTTCTCACCCGCGGGCAGGAACCCGGGCAGGCCGTATACCGGCTCGAAATGATCGTCGCTCACAGCAGCGGCTCCTGCCGGGCACCGGTCGCATACAGCAGGCCGCCACCGAAGTAACCGCAGATGCGGTCCTCCTCGAGGAGCGTCACCTGCTCGGCGTGCGCGGTCCGCGGCACGCGCGCGAACTGCGTCGACAGGATGGAGCTGACCGTCACGCGACGCCCGCTGCCGATCGCGGCGAAGCCCACCGGCACGAGAATCGGCTGCGGGTCGTTATCGCGGGCGACCTCGAGGTAGCGTACCTGGGGCTCCGAGCGGTCAATCCACACGTCCCGGACAACGCCGCCGAGGCGCCCGTCGGCGCCGTAGACCGGCATGCCGATCGGGTTCGGGTCGCTGCTCGGCACGAAAAACTCGGCGGCCGTGCGCAGCGGGACGATCTTTGGCGCACCCTCGAGCGTCAGGTCCGGACGATCGGCACGCATCGCATAGGACGCCGGCCCGATGCCATCCACCATGGGATCCCCGGTCGGCACCATCGGTGAGCCGGGATGGCGGTGCTTGGGTTTGAGCGCGAGATCTGCGCGTTCGTTCGAGGCCGCTGGCGCGAGCACCGTACCCGCCCCGTGGTCGAGCACAAAGCGCTTCGGCGTCGGCAGCGACGGAAACCCGCGTACCGTCACGCGACGCGGGCGGTCGTTAGGGTCCGCCTCCAGCGGATAACCCTCCCGCTTGTCCTCACGCCGCAGGTACATGACCAGACCCGCGAAGAAGATCCAGAACGCGTAGAGCATGATCTGCGCGACATCGATGTATGAAGTGGCCGACTGCATGATTCTCAACCTCCCCTTGCGGAGCCAATCAACGTGAAATATCCGATAGCGCACCGACACCAACCGTCGGCAGGTCCAGGCGACGCTCGTCGCCCGCGTTGACGCCGATCAGTGGCCCGATCGCCGCCAGCGTGACAAAGAGGAGCGCGATTTCGATGACGTAGACAACACCGTATCCGGCCGCGGAGCCAACCAGCGCCGAGCCAAGCGCACCCGAATCCGCGGCGTGGGCGATGACATCGCGCAGGCCGCCCCCAAGGGCAATGGCCGTGCCGGCGCCCGCCGCCTGCACCGCGCCCCACGCGCCGAGCGCGAGCCCGTTATCACCGGTGCGCTCGTAGCGCATGGCCTCGGCGAGCGTGGCGACGGCAAACAGGCCAGCACCGAAGCCGATCCCGGCGCCGCCGAGGCGGAAGAGCCAGGGCGCCTCGAGCGGGGCGGCGAAAATGACGGCCGAAAACGCGAAGACACCCACCAGCGCCCCGTGGCCCGACAGACGGCAGGCGTCCATCCCCCGGTCAAGCAGTCTCGCCGCGACCATGAACGCGATCAGCATGCCGAACGCCAGCACCGCGGTCAGGGTCGTCGTCGCGCCGACCGTCAGGTGCAGCACCTCGCCGCCGTAGGGCTCGAGGATGATGTCCTGCATGTTGAACGCGGCGGTGCCTATCCCGACCGTCGCCAGAAAACGTCGTGCACCGGGCCGGCCGAGAAACTGCTGCCAGGTGTCGCTGAATGAATGGGCGGACACCGCCCGCCGGCCGGGGCGGCGCGGTTCCTGTTTCCAGAGCGCCACCGTGTTGAGGGCGATCGTCACGAGCGCCGCTCCCTGCACAACCTGGATGAGGCGGAATTCGGAGAACGCGGCGAGCAACTGACCGAAGGCGAGGCCTGCACCGACCATCCCAAGCAGCAGCATGCCGTACATGAGCGCGATGACCCGCGGCCTCAGCGCAGGCGGCGCAAGGTCGGTCGCGAGCGCAAGCCCCGCGGTCTGGGCCGTCTGCATGCCAGCCCCGGTCAGCAGGAACGCAAACGCCGCACCAAACCGGCCGACCATCGCCGGCCCGCGTGAATCGCCGGAGAGCAGGATCAGCGCAAAAGGCATGATCGCGAGCCCCCCGAACTGCAGCAGCGTGCCAAACCACAGGTAGGGCACGCGGCGCCATCCCAACGCGGACACGTGATTGTCAGAGCGAAAGCCGATCAGCGTTCGGAACGGGGCGAAGACCAGGGGCAGCGCGACCATCGACGCCACCAGCCACGCGGGGACCTTGAGCTCCACGATCAGGACACGGTTCAGCGTCCCGATCAGGAGTACGGTTGCCATGCCAACGGACACCTGGAAAAGCGCCAGCCGCAGCAAGCGCGGCAACGGCAGCTCGGGGCTTGCCGCGTCCGCGAATGGCAGCCATACCGGACTGAGGCGCGCCCAGGAGGCCGCCAGTCGGGTAGAAGCCGGCTCCTGGGGCCCTGTCATCATTCGCGGACGAGCTCCAGCGCCTGTGACTTGTAGAACGCCGAGGACACGCGCTCGGTCCTGCCGAAGCGCCACTCCGGGCCGATCGCCGCACCGATCTTGCGGCTCAACGTGGCCTGGCTGACGGGGACGATGGCCGGTGCGCGGTCGGAGGTGCTCGGCAGCAGGCGACCGACGGCATGCATGAGCGCCAGCGAGGGTGTCCGTGGCGCGAAAGTGCAGACGATCGACCGTCGCGTGCGACGGGCCAGGGAAACGAGTACCCGGGCCGCATCGTCCGCACCGTAATGAATCACGGAATCCATCGCGACCACGAAATCGACGACCCCGGCGTCGCTGGTCAGCATATCGCCGACCCGGAATTCCACCGAGCCGCTGCCGAGATCCGCCGGACAGCGCTCACGGGCGAGCTCGATGAGCTGGGCAGAGAGGTCAATGGCGAGGACCCGCGCGCCCCGGCGGGCAAGTTCCACGCTGGCCGCGCCGGTGCCGCATCCGGCGTCAAGAACCGTGGCGCCGTTGAGGTCCGCCGGAAGCCACGACAGCAGGGTCGACCGCATCCGCTCGCGACCCGCCCGCACCGTGGCGCGGATGCCGCTGACGGGCTCCGTCGAGGTCAGCCGACGCCAGGCCTCTACCGCAGTGCGGTCGAAATACGTCTCGATTTCGTCGCGTCGAAGCGCATAACCGTGATTCTTGCTCATAGCCTGTCGCTCCATCCCTAATCAAAGCCGAGAAGATCGAAGATCTCGCGATCCTTGAGCGGCACGCCGACCAGCGGGTCGACGCCATCCCACAGGGCCTGGGCGAGGCGCAGGTATTCCTGCTGCACCGCTGCCAGTTCCGGTGATTCCTCCATCTCGAACAGCGTTGCCTTCTTCAGCCGGCTGCGACGGATGACATCAAGATCCGGGAACCGCGCCATCGTCTTCAGCCCGGCCCGGCTGTTGAAGCGATCGATCTGGTCGGTGCCTGCGCTGCGATTGGCGATGACCCCGCCGAGCCGGACCCGGTAGTTCTTCGACTTCGCCTGGATGGCGGCGACGATGCGATTCATCGCGAAAATGGAGTCAAAGTCGTTGGCGGTAACGATCAGGGCCCGGTCCGCGTGCTGCAAAGGTGCCGCAAAGCCGCCACACACGACGTCGCCGAGGACGTCGAAGATCACCACGTCGGTGTCGTCCAGCAGACGGTGCTCCTTCAGGAGCTTCACGGTCTGCCCTACCACGTAGCCGCCGCAGCCCGTACCGGCCGGTGGTCCACCGGCCTCGACGCACATGACGCCGTTGTAGCCCTCGTAGACGAAGTCCTCCGGCCGCAGCTCCTCGGCATGGAAGTCAACCGATTCAAGGATATCGATGACGGTCGGCACGAGCTGCTTCGTCAGCGTGAAGGTCGAGTCGTGCTTCGGGTCGCATCCGATCTGCAGCACGCGCTTGCCGATCTTGGAGAACGCCACCGACAGGTTGGAGGACGTCGTGCTCTTGCCGATACCTCCCTTGCCATAGACCGCGAACACCTTGGCCGTGCCGATGCGCACGTCAGGATCGAGCGGCACCTGCACGCTGCCCTCGCCATCCGCACGCTGGGTGCGCAGCTTCAGTCCAGAGACGGGAATCGATACTGCGTTCATGCGGCCATTCCTTCGACAACACCTTCGAGGCGATCTTCCAGTTCACTTCCGGCACTGCGCAGCGCCTCGAGCATCGTTTCATCCGGGGACCAGTAATTGCGCTCTTTCGCCTCGATCAGGCGACTGGCTACCTTCGCGGAGGCGGTCGGATTGAGCTCGGCCAGCCGCCGGCGCATCGTCTCGTCCAGCATGAAGGTCTCGGCCAGCTTCGCGTAAACCCACGGCGCGACCTCACCGGTCGTTGCCGACCAGCCCATCGTGTTCGTGATGTGGGTCTCCAGCTGGCGTACACCCTCGTACCCGTGCGCGAGCAGGCCCTCATAGAATTTTGGGTTCAGGATCCGCGTGCGGGTCTCCAGCGCAACCTGCTCGGAGATCGTCCGGACGGCGCCTTCACCCTGCGTATCGTCACCGATATAGACGGTGG
>CAITAM010000287.1 GCA_903890265.1 uncultured Pseudomonadota bacterium
CACGTAGCCCTCCGGACGGTAGTTCGTCAGGGTCGGGTCGCTCGGCTTCTTGACCAGCGATTCGAGGCCTTGTTCCGTCGTCGGGTACTTAAAGTTGTCGAGCTTGTAGAGGTCGAGCGCCGACTCGTACATGCGCAGGTCGTTTTTCGCCTTGGTGACGCGGGCGTCGTCGATACGGCCGAGGATCTGCGGTGCCACGAGGGTCGCGAGAATCGCGAGGATGACCACCACGACCATGATCTCGATCAGGGTGAAACCACGACCGACCGCTGAGCGGCGGAACGGTGCAAAACGGCGCACTGGCTGCATGGGCTAGACTCGCGGACGCAACGAACGGGGGACGGATGATAGCAGATGGCCACGAGCCACCCGAACAGGGAAACGCCGCGTCACGCCCGGCCATCCTCCGGGAACTTGCAGCGGTCGCGGCGGTCTGTGGCCTGCTGAATGTACCGGGTCAAGGCCTTGTCTCGCGCCTGCAATATGACCGCCTCGCGCTCGAGCGCGGCGAGTGGTGGCGCCTCGTGACCGGGCATCTCGTGCACCTGTCGGTGGGGCACCTCGCGATGAATATCGCCGGTCTCGCGGCACTCTCCCTGCTGTATCGCCGTCTCGCGTCGCGCCGCCGCTGGCTGCTGCTCGCGCTCGCGGTGGCGCTGTCGATCAGTGCACTGCTCTACGGCTATGCGCCCACCGTGCAGTGGTACGTCGGCCTGTCCGGCGTGTTGCACGGCCTGTGGGCCGCGGCCGCCGTCTGGCTGTGGCCGGTGTCGCGCGCGGAGAGCCTCGGTGCGGGGCTGCTGCTCGCGGCGAAGCTCGCGCTGGAACTGTTCTTCGGTCCGCTGTCGGGCGGCGAGGATTTTCGGGTCGTCACGGAGGCGCACCGCTTCGGTGCCGCGGCAGGATTCGTGTGGGCGTTCGTCGCGACGCTCGCGAGGCGCACCGCCCGCGGCGGGCAGCGCCGGCGCGAATCGTTATAATCCGCGCCCGTTGATCCGGGGAGGGTGCTGATGCAGATCGGAATGGTGTTTCCAGGGCAGGGCTCGCAGTCGGTGGGCATGCAGGCGACGTTGGCTGGCGAGACGGTAGTCCGCGACACCTACGCCGAGGCCTCTGCCGTGCTCGGCGAAGACCTCTGGGCGCTGGCCGAGGACGGGCCCGACGCGGCGCAGAACCGGACCGAGAACACCCAGCCCCTGATGCTGACCGCGGGGGTCGCGGCGTATCGCCTGTGGCAGCAGCGCGGGGGCGTCGTGCCGCTGGTGCTCGCCGGCCACAGCCTCGGCGAGTTCACGGCGCTCGTCTGCGGCGGGGCGATCGGCTTTGCCGACGCCGTCCGGCTGGTCAGGATCCGCGCGCAGCTGATGCAGGCCGCGGTGCCGCTCGGGGCCGGCGCGATGGCGGCGATCCTCGGCCTTGACGACGCCGACGTGGAAGCGGCCTGCCGCGAGGCGGCGGGCGGCGAGGTCGTCGAGGCGGCGAACTACAACCAGCCCGGCCAGGTCGTGATCGCCGGGCACGCGGCCGCGGTCGAGCGGGCGATGCAGGCGGCCAAGGCCCGGGGCGCGAAGCGCGCCGTGCTGCTCGCCGTCAGCATCCCGGCCCACACCTCGCTCCTCGCGGGCGCCGCGGCCGAATTCGCCGGCGCCATCGGCGCCGTGCACCTGCAGGCGCCGTCCATTCCGGTCCTTGGCATCGGCCAGCGTCCGCACGGCGACGGCGAGGCGATCCGCCGTGCCGTGATCGAGCAGCTGCACCGTCCGGTGCGCTGGAGCGCCACCGTCGAGGCCATGCTCGGCTACCGCATCCGCGGCCTCGTCGAGTGCGGGCCGGGCAAGGTGCTGGCAGGGCTCGGGCGGCGGATCGTCAAGGACAAGGAGTTCCAGGTCCTGGCCGGCGACGATCTGCCGGGCCTCGAGGCGGCGCTCGCCGCGACCGCCGCGTGAGGCGCCGGCCAGCGCGATGACGTCAAGCCCGAACCCGACACGGACAGCCCATTCACCCAGCAGGACGATCAAGTCATGAGCGAATCTCTGTTTCGAATTGCCGGCGACGTCGCCCTGGTCACCGGTGCCTCGCGCGGCATCGGGCGCGCCTGCCTGCATGCCCTGGCGGCGGCCGGGGCCCGGGTCGTCGGTACCGCGACCACCGCGGAGGGCGCGGCGCGGATCGGCGCCGAGCTCAGCGCCGCGGGGCTGGCCGGGCGCGGCCTCGTGCTGGACGTGACGCAGGACGCGAGCGTGGCCGAGACGCTGGCCGCCGTCAGCGCGGTCGAGGGGCCGGTGCAGATCCTCGTCAACAACGCGGGTATCACCCGCGACGGGCTGCTGATGCGGATGAAGGCCGAGGACTGGAGCACGATCCTCGACACCAACCTGAGCTCGGTGTTCCGCCTGTCGAAGGCCGTGTTGCGCGACATGATGAAGGCCCGCACGGGGCGGATCATCAGCATCGCCTCGGTGGTCGGCCAGACGGGCAATGCCGGGCAGAGCAACTACGCGGCGGCCAAGGCCGGCATCGTCGGCTTCTCGAAGTCGCTCAGCCGGGAAGTGGCCTCGCGCAACATTACCGTCAACGTCGTGGCGCCGGGGTTCATCGACACCGACATGACCCGCTCGCTCAGCGACGAGCAGCGCACGAGCCTGCTGCAGCAGATCCCGCTGGCACGGCTCGGCACCCCCGAGGACGTGGCCGCCGCGGTGGTCTATTTGAGCTCGCCGGCGGGCGCCTACCTGACGGGCCAGACGCTCAGCGTCAACGGCGGCATGTACCTCGGTTGAGGGGACGTCGCCCGCCCCGGAATGGCAGGCGCGGCCTGTTCGTTCGCTTAACCATCTGATTCTTATTGTAAAAGGGCTGATAGCCGCAGGGCAGGATTTCCCATAAAATAGGACGGATGTCGGTCATGAGACTGACACACTGCGGGCCGACCACCCGGCCCTCGGTGCCTGATCGCAGGCATTGAGCGGGTGCCGGTCGCGCCGCCTTCACTACAGAGGACTACCAAACGATGAGCAGCGTTGAAGAGAGGGTCAAGAAGATTGTCGCGGAACAGCTGGGCGTAAAAGAAGAAGAGGTCACCAGCGACGCGTCCTTTGTCGACGATCTGGGTGCTGACTCGCTGGACACCGTTGAGCTGGTGATGGCTCTCGAGGAAGAGTTCGAGACCGAGATTCCCGACGAAGACGCCGAGAAAATCACGACGGTTCAGCAGGCGATCACGTACATCAACGAGCATCAGGGCAAGAGCTGAGGATGCTCGGTGTCACCCGGTCGTCGTGACCGGGTGACGATTCCCAGTCTGTCGAAAGAGGCGGTGTCGCGGGCGATCCGGTGCTGCGCAGCGCTGCATTGAGGAGTTGCCTTGGCGAAGAGACGCGTGGTGGTGACCGGGCTTGGCATCGTGTCCCCGGTCGGTAGTCAGGTGGATGTCGCCTGGCAGAACATCCTCGCAGGCCGCAGCGGCATCCGGCCGCTGACGCGCTTTGACTGCAGCGCCTACCCGACCCGCTTCGCGGGCGAGGTGCAGGGTTTCAACAGCGACGATTACATCGAGCCCAAGGAAGCCCGGCGGATGGACCTGTTCGTCCAGTACGGGTTCGCGGCGGCCGCCCAGGCCTTCGTCGCCTCCGGCCTTGAGGTCACTCCCGAGAACGCCGCCCGGATGGGCGTCGCGATGGGCTCCGGCATCGGCGGCCTCGAGACCATTCAAGTCAATCACCAGAAGCTGCTCGACGCCCACGGCCCGCGCAAGGTGTCCCCGTTTTTCGTGCCGGCGAGCATCATCAACATGATCTCGGGGCACATTTCGATCCGCTACGGTCTGCAGGGCCCGAACCTCGCGCTCGTCACCGCCTGCACCACGGCCACCCACTCGATCGGTATCGCCGCCCGCTTCATCCAGTACGGTGACGCCGACGTCATGATCGCCGGTGGCGCCGAGATGGCCATCAACCCGCTCGGCATGGCCGGCTTCTGCCAGGCGCGTGCGCTGTCCGAGCGCAACGACGACCCGCAGGGCGCCAGCCGGCCGTGGGATTGCGACCGGGATGGATTTGTCATGGCCGACGGCGCCGGCGCGCTCGTCCTCGAGGAGTACGAGCACGCGGTGGCGCGCGGCGCGACCATTTACGCGGAGTTCGCCGGGCTCGGCATGAGCGGTGACGCGCACCACGTGACGGCGCCGCCGGAGAACGGCGAGGGCGCACGGCTCGCCATGGTGAGCGCGCTCAAGGACGCGGGCGTCAACACCGCGGAACTCGACTACATCAACGCGCACGGCACCTCGACGCCGCTCGGTGATCTCGCGGAGACGGTCGCGATCAAGCGGGCGCTCGGCGCGGCCGACGCCGCACGGGTGGCCGTCAGTTCGACCAAGTCCATGACCGGGCACCTGCTCGGCGCGGCCGGTGGGGTCGAGGCGATCTTCACGGTGCTCGCGCTGCGCGATCAGGTGGCGCCGCCGACCATCAACCTGCACAACCCCGATCCCGACTGCGACCTCGACTACGTGCCGAACGAGGCACGGCCGATGAAGATCGATGTCGCGCTGTCGAATTCCTTCGGCTTCGGCGGCACCAACGGCAGCCTCGTGTTCAGGAGGCTGCGCTAGCGTGCCGGCCGCGTCGCGCGATGGCTATCGCACGACCGCGCGCACGGAGTGAACGGGTGCGTCGCCTCATGGCCGGTCTCGCCGTGCTTGCGGTGCTGGCCGCTGGCGCCTCGGCCGCGCTGTACGCGGCCTACACCCGGGTTCCTGCGCGCCCGGCGGCCCTGGTCGTGGTCGATATCCCGCCCGGAACCGGCGTGAACGCGATTGCCGAGCGGCTCGCCGCCGCCGGCGTCCTCACCGAGCCGCGGGTCTTTGCGCTGATGACGCGGCTCGATGGCCGGGCCCGACGGCTTCGCGCGGGTGAGTACGCCATTGCGCTGCCGAAGAGCCCGCGGGCGATCGCGGACCTG
>CAITAM010000288.1 GCA_903890265.1 uncultured Pseudomonadota bacterium
AATCGTCTGCGTCCGCCGGCGCTTCGTGGCGTTCGGTAATCACTTTCCATACCTTGGAGAGCTGCGCATTAAGCGCAATAAATGAGCGTTGATTTTCTGGCACGTCATCTTCAAGGACGGCCTGATCCACTGACGCTAGGTGCCGGTGGCCCGCTGCGTGGCGGGCGCGCCCAGGCGCTCGGCGGGCACTCGCACGGTGATCCTCGTCCCCGACGGGCTTGCCCCGCCGATCGCCAGACTGCCGCCCAGCAGCCGGGCGCGATACGTCATCATCTTGAGGCCGAGTCCGTCGTGGTCGCTGTCCGGACTGAGGGGCGTCGCCCCGTCGTCGGCGACCGTGATCGCGAGCTCGTCAGCCGACTGCGTGAGCCTCACGTCGACCCTCGTGCACTGCGCGTGGCGTGCTGCATTGGTGATCGCTTCCTGGGTGATCCGGTAGAGGTGATCGGCGGCACTGTCGCCGACCGTGACGCCGGCGGGGGTCGAGACCAGCGTCACTTCGATGCCGAGCCGGCGCGTCGACTCGGTGGCGAGCCGGCCGAGGGCGTCACTCAGCGAGCCGCGCTCGATCTTGACCGGTGACAGGCCACGGGCAATCTCGCGCGTCGTCTCGATGCTCTCCGACACGTGGCTCAGGAGTTCCGCAATGATGTGGCGCGGCACCGGTTTGCCGCGGTCCAGCCCGGTGAGCACGCTGCGCAGGGTCAGCACCACGCCCGTGAGCTGCTGGCCGAGGCCCTCGTGCAGGTCCCCCGACAGGCGATGGCGCTCGCGATTGGCGACTTCGGTGACCTCGTGCTGGAGCTTGCGCAGCACCGTCACGTCGATCGAGCGGATGATCGCGCCGACCAGCTCGTCATCGACCACGGCAGGCGCACAGGTCAGCTCGAAATGACGCTCATCGCCCGTCTCGCCGCCGAGCGCGACCTCGAAATTGACGACCGATCGGCGGGCGTACAGCCGCTCAAGGGCGCTTTTCAGCCGATCGCGCGCCGCGGGCGGGACCAAGCCGTCGAGCCGTCCGCCAACCGGCAGCGGCGTGGGTCCGCCAAAGAGATCCCGGTTGGAAAAGCGCACCTGCTGCTCGCCGTCGAGCAGGACGAGCGCGTCGGGCGCATGCGCCGCAATGGTGCGGGCGATGGCGTCCTGGCGGCGCATTTGGGCGCTTTGGCGGCGCTTGGTCAGCTGCAGGTAGCCGAACAGCCCGGCAGCCAGTGCCGCGAGGCCCGCGATGCCGAGCGAGAAGCGCCAGGCCCGCTGTTTCGTCTCCAGTTCCATCCGCTGCTGCGCGAGGCGTGCCTCGAGGAACCGGTTGTCGGCCAGCAGCCGCTCGGTATCGGCGCTCGCGCTCAACACGGCCACCGTGCGCAGGCGCTGACTGAGGTTGTACTTCTGCTCGAGTGCCGTGCTCCCGGCGAGGCTGGCGTAGGCGAGATCGGGCCTGCCGAGCGCGCGATAGGCATCGGCCTGGTCACGCAGGAAGCGCAGCTGCAGCTGCATGGCGACGGCGGACGGGTTGGCGGCGAGGACGGGGGTCAGCAGTTCAATGGCCGTGCTGGGATGGCCAGTGCCGAGCGCGATCTCGCCGCGCAGGCCGTGCAGCACGCCGAGGAGGTCGGTGCGCTGCGCGGTCCTCAGCGCCTCGTCGCCGCCCCGGCAACTCGCCTCGGCCGCCGCGTAGTCCTTCTGCGAGGCGTACGACAGGCAGGTCATCAGATTGGCGGCCGCGACGCCGACGGGATCGCCCAGCCGTTCCGAGTAGTCGCGATTGATCTTGAGCGCCTCGATCGCCTCCGGGTAGCGCTGCATGTCGATGAGAATGTGGGCGCGCGAGAACTCGGCGAAGGTGCGCAGGGCCTTCAGATCGTTCTCGCCGGCGTAGGCGATCACTTCCTTGATCATTTTCTCGCCGTCCTCGAGCAGTCCCGCCCGCTCGTAGACGCTGGCGAGGCCGTAGGCGGCCATGATGCGTGCCCGCGGCCACTGGCCGTCGGCCGCCATCCGGTAAGCGTTCAGACCGTCGGCCGCCGCGCGGTCGATCGCGTTGGTCATGGCGTCCATCTCAAGACGCACGGCCAGCGCGCAGGCCCGCTCCTCGGAGCGGGGCGGCAGCTCACTCATGAGCTCGTCCAGCTGCTCCAGGCCGCGCGCCGGATCGTTGCGGGCACCGGCCGTGTCGGCCTCGGTGATGCGCAGGCGGCTGCGCAGCCGGCGTACGTCGGCGTCGTCCTTGAGCGGCGCGAGGAGGCGGCGGGCCTCGGCGATCGCCACGTCCGCCTCGTCTGGCCGGCTCTGCGCCGTGTAGGCGTCGGCGAGGATGGCTTCAAGCTCCGCGCGCTGAAACGGCGCCAGCCGATCGGCCGGCGCGCTCAGTGCCGAGCGTGCCGTCGACACCGCTCGGGCGGGGTCGCCCTCGCTGGCGCGGTCGACGTCACGGAACTCCCCGGAAGTCAGCGCGACGCAGGCGGCATGCAGCGACGGCGGCGCCAGCGCCGTGCCCAGCGCGACAAACGTGGCTAGGAGCAGGCGCTGTCGCGGGCGCCGCGTTCCGACTCTGTGACTCATTCAAACCGTCCGTGGCTTGCTGCGGCCGATTGACGCCTCGCCCGTGCCGCCGGGCAGGCCGCCCCGGCCGGCGCGCCGGGCCCGCATCGACCCGAGCGTCGCGCAATCGGCGCCCGAAGGCAACGGCCCGCCCCCGGGCGGGCCGGCCTTCGGGTTCGCCATCAGCGCACCGCTTCGTACTCGCCGACCACGCCCTCCGGCGACATGACGATCTGCCAGAGCTGGGACCGCCGGGCACGGAACGAAGCGATCGATACCATCAGGTAGAAGTGCCACATCCGCTGGAAGCGCACGTCGTAGCGGCCGCCGAGGTCCGGCCAGGCTTTCGTGACGTTGGCCGACCAGGCGGCGAGGGTGCGCTCGTAGTCGGTGCCGAAGTCATGCCAGTCCTCGATGACGAACAGCCGCTCGGCCGCGCGCGCGATCTGCGCGCGCGACGGGATCAGCGAGTTCGGGAAGATGTACTTTTCGATCCACGGATCGTTGGCGCGCAGCGTCACGCGGTTGCCGATCGTGTGCAGCAGGGTCAGGCCGTCCGGGGTCAGCAGTTCGCGGACCTTGGCGAGGTAAGGGCGGTGGTTGCGCGCGCCGACGTGCTCGAACATGCCGATCGAGTAGATCCGGTCGAAGCGACCGGTGACGTTGCGGTAGTCCTCGTAGCGGATCTCGACCGGCAGGTGCGCACAGCGCTGCCGGGCGGTCTCCGCCTGGTTGCGGGAAATGGTCACGCCGACCACGCTGACGCCGTAGTGCTCGGCGGCGTAGGCGGCGGCGCCGCCCCAGCCGCAGCCGATATCAAGCACCTTCATGCCGGGCTTCAGGCCGAGCTTGCGGCAGACGAGGTCGATCTTCGCCGTCTGCGCGGCCTCGAGGTCCGACGCCTGGCGCCAGTAGCCGCAGCTGTAGAGCATGCGCGAGTCGAGCATCCGGGCGTAGAGGTCGTCGCCGGCGTCGTAATGCACCTCACCGACCCGGACCGAACGATGCCTGGTCTGCATGTTGATCAGGCGCGCCTTGATGGCGAGCCAGATCTCGCCGAGCGTTGGCAGCCGCTGGTCGACGGCGCCGCGGATGGCGCGGGCGAGGAACTCATCGAGTGCCTCAACGTCCCACCAGCCGTCCATGTAGCTTTCGCCGAGACCCACCGTGCCCTGGGCGAGGATCCGGTTCCACGTCCGCTCGTCGTGGATCGTCGGGTCCCACGGATTCGGGCCGTTGATCTCGATCCCGCACTGGCGCAGAGCGTCAGTAAAAAGGCGGGCAGGCCCCTTGGGGACAGCGGCTGTGCGTTGCTGGCCGGTCGGCGAATCTGGCATGCGGGACAGTCCCTGTGGTTGCTGGCAAAGCCGCGAGCGCGGCCGAGGCAAGCATACAATGCCGGCAGGCGATGCACGCCGCCCGGAACCGGCGGCCGTGCTTCTCGCCGGCCGGGACGCGATTTGAGTAGTATTGCGCCATGAGCCCGTTGTTTCCCCGCCCGAGACCGTCTCCTTCGCGCGCGCGTGCCCGCGGCAGCGACCGCGCGGCAGGCTGCCTGACGGATGCGTGAGCAGTTTCTCGCAGAGATCGGCGAGCACGAGGCGGTCATCGCGTCGTTGCGCGGACTTGCACCGGCGTTTGAAGGCGTGGCCGAGGCGCTGGCCGGCTGCCTCGGCCGCGGTGGCAAGGTACTGCTCTGCGGCAACGGCGGGTCGGCAGCCGACGCCCAGCATCTCGCGGCGGAACTCGTCGGGCGCTTTCGGCAGCATCGCGCACCGCTCGCCGCCATTGCGCTGACGACCGACTCGTCGATCCTCACCAGCGTCGCGAACGACTACGACTACGCCGCGGTGTTCTCGCGCCAGGTCGAGGCGCTCGGCCGGCACGGCGACGCGCTCATCGGGATCTCAACCTCGGGCCGGTCGCCGAACGTCATCGCGGCACTGGCGGCGGCGCGCGGGCTCGGACTCGTGACGGTGGGGCTGCTCGGTGGCGACGGCGGGCCCGCGGCGGCGCTCTGCGACCACGTGCTGCGGGTGGACTGCCGCGACACCGCCCGGATCCAGGAAGCGCACATCCTGATTGGCCACGCGCTCTGCGGCGCACTCGAAACCCGTTTCGCCGACCTGCCCGAGGTCGCGCGTTGAACGCGGAAGCGGCCCGCCGCGCCATCGCCGGCCTCGGCCGCGGCCGCGTGCTGGTGGCGGGCGATCTGATGCTCGACCGCTACTGGTCAGGGCCGGTACCGCGGATCTCACCCGAAGCCCCGGTAGTGGTCGTCAGCGTGCAGAGCGACGAGACCCGCGTCGGGGGCGCTGGCAACGTCGCCACCAACGTGGCGGCACTCGGCACCCACGTCACGGTGCTCGGACTCGTCGGTGACGATGAACCCGGACGGCAGCTGCAGCGGCTGCTCGAGGGCGCGGGCGTGAATCCCACGCTGGTGCGACAGCGCGGCCTGCGCACCACTGAAAAGCTGCGCGTGATGTCGCGTCACCAGCAGCTGATGCGGCTCGATTTCGAAGACCCGGCGACCGATCAGGGTGCCGAACTCCTGTGCGCCACGTACCAGTCGCTGCTGGCGGCCTGCGACGTCGTCGTGCTCTCCGACTACGCGAAGGGCGCCCTGTCCCGCGCGTCGGTCATGATAGAGCAGGCGCGGCGGGCCGGCCGCCCGGTGCTCGTCGATCCGAAGGGGCTCGATTTCGCGAAGTACCGGGGCGCCACCCTGATTACGCCGAATCTCGCCGAGTTTCGCGCCATCGTCGGCGAGGCCGACGGCGACGCCGCCATCGAGGCCAAGGCTCGGCGCCTTGCCGTCGATCTGGAGTTCGGCGCCGTGCTGGTAACCCGCGGTGAACGCGGAATGTCGCTCGTGCCGCCGCACGGTCCGGCGGTCCACCTGCCGGCGGAGGCGCGCGAGGTGTTTGACGTCACCGGCGCCGGCGATACGGTCGTGGCGACGATCGCCGCGGGATTCGCCGCGGGCAGTGACCTCATCGACGCGGTGAGCCTCGCCAATGTCGCGGCCGGGATCGTGGTGACGAAGCTCGGTACGGCCTCCGTGTCGCGGGCGGAGTTACAGACTCTGCTGCAGCGCCCGGACGCGGACCTGCGCCGCGGGGTCGTGGACGAGCCGACGCTGCTCGGTGCCGTGCTCGAGTCCCGCCGGCGCGGTGAGCGGATCGTGATGACCAACGGCTGCTTCGACGTGCTGCATCCCGGGCACGTGAGCTACCTCGCGCAGGCGAGGGCGCTCGGCGACCGGCTGATCGTGGCGGTCAATGACGATGCGTCGGTGCGGGCACTGAAGGGCGCAGGCCGGCCCATTCACGGACTCGGCACGCGCCAGGCGATGCTGGCGGCACTGGCCTCGGTCGACTGGACGGTGGCCTTTGCCGAGAGTACGCCGGAGCGCCTGATCGCGGCCGTCAGGCCCGACGTGCTCGTCAAGGGCGGCGACTACCGGGTCGAGGAGATCGCCGGCGGCGACTTCGTCCGCGCCGCGGGTGGTGAGGTCCGTGTGCTGCCGTTCGTGGACGGCCACTCGTCAACGGCCACCATTAACCGGATTCGCGCTGTCACCCAGTGAAAGCGGCCTTCCTCGACCGCGACGGTGTAATCAACCGTGACCTCGGCTTCGTCGGCGCATGGCGTGAGTTCGAGTTCCTGCCCGGCGTGCACGGCGCATTGCGGGACCTGCAACGCCTGGACTACGAACTCGTGATCGTCACCAACCAGTCCGGCATCGCGCGCGGCTACTTCGACGAGACGGCGTACCAGACGCTGACCGGGCGGATGCTGGAGGCGCTCGCCGGGGCCGGCGTCGCCGTGCGGGGTGTCTACCACTGCCCGCACCACCCGGACGGGGTCGTGCCCGCTCTCGCGGTTCGCTGCGACTGCCGCAAACCGGAGCCCGGCCTTCTGCTGCGGGCCGCGCGCGAGCACGGCCTTGATCTCGGTTCATCGTTGCTGATCGGCGATCGGTCGAGCGACCTTGAGGCGGCACGACGGGCAGGCGTCGGGCGCGCCTACCGCGTGGGTTCCGGGGAGGGCGCGCCCGACGGGACGGCGGACGGTGAGTTCGCGGACCTCGCGGACTGCGTGCGCGCGCTCGCCAAGTTGTCACTTTAATTTCATAAATGTTGCATCGGGCAGGGAAGTTCTCCCACGCAAAATCCGGCGGTCTGGCGGGTACGGCGATGTCATGGATCTAAACACCGAGCGGGCGGTCGACCAATGGCTGGGGCCGCCGCTGTGCGCCCTGGCATCGATGGTTCACGCGCTGCGGCCCGACCGCGCGCCCGGCCACCCGCCGCGGACCGTGGTCGTGATGCTGCTCTCGGAGATGGGCAGCATGGTCTGCTCGCAGCCCATGTGGCGGGCGCTCAAGGCCCGCTATCCCGGTGCCACGCTCTACGCGCTCGTGCTCGAGAAGAACCGTGCGGTGATTGACCTGCTTGGCGAGATTCCGCGCGAGAACGTGCTGACGATCTCCGACGCCAGCCCCTGGCGCTTCATCCGCGAGTCGTTGGCGATGGTGCGACGACTCCGGCGCCTTGCCGTCGATGCGGTCGTGGACTGCGAACTCTTCGCACGCTTTACGGCGCTCCTGTCGTTCGCGAGCGGCGCGCCGATTCGGGTCGGATTCGATCCGCTGACCCAGGAAGGCCTCTACCGCGGACGCCTCAACAACCGTCGCGTGCCGTACAACCCCTACGTGCACATCGCGGGTCAGTACCTCACGCTCGCCGGGGCGCTGGACAGTGCGGCGACGCCACCGGCCAAGGCCGCCGCGCCGGCGGCGCGTCCGGCCCTTCTGCCGCTGCCGCTCGACGAGCCGGCGGTCGGTGCGTGCCAGACCCGCCTGCGGACGGAGTACCCGGGGCTCGGCGAACGGCCGCTCGTCCTCCTGTTTCCCGGCGTCGGGGTGCTGACGATCCGCGGCTGGCCCGTCGAGAGCTACGCGCTGCTCGCGATGGAGCTGATCGGCCGCGGCTACGCGGTCGCGGTCATCGGCCCGCCCGAGGACGTGCCGCTCGGTGAGCGGATCGTCGCGGCCTGCCGCCATCCGGCCTGCATCAACCTGGCCGGCACGACGAGGAGCATTGCCGACCTGATGCCGCTGTTCGAGGTGGCGGAACTGCTGATCGGCAACGACGGCGGCCCGTGTCACTTCGCAGCCCTGACCCGGGTGCGCATCCTCACCTTCTTCGGGCCGGAGACGCCGCTGCTCTACGCGCCCCTCGGGCGCACGGCGGCCACGCTGTACCAGCCGCTCGCCTGTTCGCCCTGCCTGACCGCCTACAACCACCGCCGCACTTATTGCGATGGCGACAACGTCTGTCTGCGCCAGATCGGGGTTCCGGCGGCGCTGGAGGCCACCCTCCAGCTCCTCGCGAGTCCGCGCGCATGAGGACGAGCACGAGCCAGAGCCAGAGCCAGAGCCAGAGCC
>CAITAM010000289.1 GCA_903890265.1 uncultured Pseudomonadota bacterium
CTTCAGCACCGCCTTGAGTCCCTCGGCCGCGTGCGTCAGCGCCGTCTCCCAGTCGGTGGCCCGGAGCTCGCCACCCACGCGGATCATCGGCTGCTGCAGGCGGTCCTCGGCGTAGACGCCCTCGTAGGAAAAGCGGTCGCGGTCGGCAATCCACGTCTCGTTGATGGCCTCGTTCGGGCGGGACACCATGCGCATCAGCTGGCCGCGCCGCACGTGCCCGTACACGTTGGTTCCGATCGGATCGTGCGGTGACACCATCGGTACCTGCACCATCTCCCAGGAGCGTCCCTGGTAGCGGAACGGCTTCGAGTTCAGCGCGCCCACCGGGCAGAGGTCGATGATGTTGCCGGACAGCTCGTGGTCGACCGACTTTTCGATGAAAGTGCCGATCTCCATGCTCTCACCGCGCCCGGTGGTGCCGAGCTCCTGGAGCCCCGCGATCTCGGCCGTGAAGCGCACGCAGCGCGTGCAGTGGATGCAGCGCGTCATGTCCGTCGACACGAGCGGGCCGATGTCCTTGTCCTTGACCACGCGCTTGCGTTCGCTGAAGCGCGACACGTCGCGCCCGAACCCCATCGCGAGATCCTGCAACTCGCACTCACCGCCCTGGTCGCAGATCGGGCAGTCGAGCGGATGATTGATGAGCAGGAACTCCATCGTCGCGCGCTGCGCGGCAATGGCCTTCGGTGACTTGGTGAAGACCTTCATGCCCTCGGCGACCGGGGTCGCGCAGGCCGGCAGCGGCTTTGGCGCCTTCTCGACCTCGACCAGGCACATGCGACAGTTCGCCGCCACCGACAGCTTGTCGTGGTAGCAGAACCGGGGCACGTACACGTCGACGGCGTCGGTGGCCTGGATGATCATCTGGCCCTTACGGGCCTTGACCGGCACGCCGTTCACTTCGATGTTGACCAGATCCTCGCTCATTGGCGCGCTGCGTCCTTCAATGGTTGTCGGGTGGGTGCGTCGCGCGGCGTCAGGCCGCGCGCCGCGCCGCATCGGTCACGATGCTGCGCCCGCCGTTCTCGATCATGTATTCGAATTCGTGGCGGTAGTGCCGCAGGAAGCTCTGCACGGGCCACGCGGCCGCGTCACCGAGTGCGCAGATCGTGTGCCCCTCGATGCGGTTGGCCACGTCGACGATGAGGTCGAGATCCGACTTCGTGCCCTGCCCTGCCAGGATCTTGCGCACGATCCGGTTCATCCAGCCCGTGCCCTCACGGCACGGCGTGCACTGGCCGCAGGATTCGGCGCGGTAGAAGCGCGTGATACGCTCCAGCACCTTGACCATGCAGGTCGTCTCGTCCATCACGATGACCGCCGCCGACCCGAGCGCCGAGCCCGCCTTTTTCAGTCCGTCGTAGTCCATGGTCGCGTCGATGATGTTCGCCGCCGGCAGCACCGGCACCGACGAGCCGCCCGGAATGACCGCCTTCAGCTTGCGGCCTTCCAGCACGCCGCCACAGACATCCTCCAGCAGTTCACGGAACGGTATGCCGAGCGGCAGCTCGTAGTTGCCGGGCCGGTTGACGTGACCGGACACCGAGAACACGACCGTGCCACCGGCGTTGGCGACACCAAGGCCCGAGAACCACGCCGGCCCCTTGCGCAGGATCGTCGGTACCGAGGCAAAGCTCTGGGTGTTGTTGATCGTGGTCGGCCGGCCGTAGAGGCCGAAATTCGCCGGGAACGGCGGCTTGAAGCGGGGCTTGCCCTGCTTGCCCTCGAGCGACTCGAGCAGCGCCGTCTCCTCGCCGCAGATGTACGCACCGGCACCGACGAAGCAGTGCAGGTCGAAGTCGACCCCCGAGCCCGCCACGTTCTTGCCGAGCAGACCGGCGGCGTAGGCCTCCTTCAGTGCCGCCTCGAAGCGGGGCACGGGTTCGGCCATGAACTCGCCACGGATGTAGTTGTAGCCGACCGTCGCGCCCATGACGTACCCGCCGATGGCCATGCCCTCGATCAGGGCGTGCGGGTTGAAGCGCAGGATGTCCCGATCGTGGCAGGTGCCGGGCTCGGACTCGTCGGAGTTGCAGACGACGTACTTCTGCCCCGGCTTGTCGCGCGCAGGTAGCATGAAGCTCCATTTCGTGCCGGTGGGAAAGCCTGCGCCGCCGCGGCCGCGCAGCCCCGAGGCCTTCAGGTCCTCGATGATCTTCTCGGCCGGCGGCTTGTCACGCAGGATCGATTCCCAGACGCTGTAGCCACCGATCGAGCGGTAGGCCTCCAGCGTCCAGCTGTTCGGCAGCGACAGCGGCTCGAAAACAACGCAGTTCTGGATGCGGCTCATGAGCGTCTCACCTGTGCTCGTCGATAATCGCCCCGACCGTGTCGGGCCGGAGGTTCTCGTAGTAGACGTGGTCGATCATCATCATCGGCGCGTTGTTGCAGGCGGCAAGGCACTCTTCCTCGCGCTTGAGGTAGAACGCCCCGTCCGGCGTGCTCTCGCCTTCCTTGATGCCGAGCTTCGCCTCGACGGCCGCGAGGATCGCCTCGGAACCGCGCAGCATGCAGCTGATGTTGGTGCAGACCGAAATGTGCTTGCGGCCGCAGGGCTTCGTTTCGAACATCGAGTAGAAGCTCGCCACCTCGTAGACCTGGATCGGCGGCAGACCGAGGTACTCGGCCACCGCGTCCATCAGCGGCGTCGTCAGGTAGCCGTGGTTCTGGTGCTGCGCGGCATGCAGCGCGCCGATCACCGCCGAGCGCTTGCGATCGGCAGGGAACTTCGCGACCCAGTGGTCGATTTCATGACGGACCTCGTCCGACAGGACCGCGGTCCCGGCTGCGTGCACTTCACTCACCGGTCGATCTCCCCGAAAACAATGTCCAGCGTGCCGATCACGGCCACGACGTCCGCCAGCATGTGGCCCCGAACCATTTCGTCCATGGCAGCGAGGTGCGGGAATCCCGGCGCGCGCGCCTTGAGCCGGTACGGCTTGTTGGCGCCGTCGGACACGAGGTACACGCCGAACTCGCCCTTCGGCGCCTCGACCGCGGCGTAGGTCTCACCCTCGGGCGCGCTGTAGCCTTCCGTGAAGAGCTTGAAGTGGTGGATGAGGGATTCCATGTCGCCCTTCATCTCGACCCGGCGCGGCGGCCGCACCTTGCGGTCATCGACCATGACGGGGCCTGGATTCGAGCGCAGCCAGTCCACGCACTGGCGGATGATGCGGTTCGACTGGCGCATTTCCTCGACGCGCACGACGTAGCGGTCGTAGCAGTCGCCGTTGCGGCCGACCGGAATGTCGAAATCGACCCGGTCATAGACTTCGTAGGACTGCTTCTTGCGCAGGTCCCAGGCGATTCCGGAGCCGCGAAGCACCGGGCCCGTGAAGCCGAGATTCTTTGCCCGCTCCGGCGTCACGACACCGATGTTGACGGTGCGCTGCTTCCAGATCCGGTTGTCGGTGAGCAGCGTCTCGTACTCGTCGACGCAGGCCGGGAAGCGGCGCGTGAAGTCCTCGATGAAGTCGAGCATGCTGCCCGACCGCGACTCGTTCAGCCGGTCGATTTCCTTCTTCGGCCGGAACTTCGACGGCTGGTAGCGCGGCATGGTGTCCGGCAGGTCGCGGTAGACGCCACCCGGGCGGTAGTAGGTCGCGTGCATGCGCGTGCCCGATACGGCCTCGTAGCAGTCCATGAGGTCTTCGCGCTCACGGAAGCAGTACAGGAAGATCGTCATCGCACCGATGTCGAGACCGTGCGCACCGAGCCACATGAGGTGGTTCAGGATGCGGGTGATCTCGTCGAACATGACGCGGATGTACTGGGCACGCAGCGGCACCTCGATGCCAAGCAGCTTCTCGATCGCCATGACGTAGGCGTGCTCGTTGCACATCATGGACACGTAGTCGAGGCGATCCATGTAGCCGATGGACTGGTTGAACGGCTTCGACTCGGCCAGCTTTTCCGTGCCGCGATGCAGGAGCCCGATGTGCGGATCGGCCTTCTGGATGACCTCGCCGTCCATCTCGAGCACGAGCCGCAGCACACCGTGTGCCGCCGGGTGCTGGGGTCCGAAATTCAGCGTGAAGTTTTGTATCTCAGCCATTGGCCTTACCCGGTCGCGGAGTCCACGGCGGATCGATCACGCCGGCGGGACGGTCATGCAGGGACGTGTCGTAACGGTTGTCGTGGCGTATCACCCGTGGCACGAGCACGCGCGGCTCGATGCTGACCGGCTGGTACACGACCCGACCCTTCTCCGGGTCGTAGCGGACCTCGACGTGGCCCGACAGCGGAAAATCCTTGCGGAACGGATGACCGATGAAGCCGTAGTCGGTCAGCAGGCGCCGCAGGTCCGGATGGCCGCGGAAGAATATACCGAAGAGGTCAAACGCCTCGCGCTCGAACCAGTTGGCGGCGGCCCAGACATCCGCCACCGAATCGATCACCGGTGGCTCGCCATCGTCGCAGTAGCTGCGGACCCGCAGGCGCTGGTTGAGTTCGACCGACAGCAGATGAATCACGACCGCGAAGCGGCGCTGCACGGGCGCGTCCGGCGCGGCCTCATGGGCCACGTGCACGCCGCGCCCGAAGCCCGACCCGGTGGCCGAGTGGGTCTTCCATTCGTCCTCGCCGTAGGTCAGGTAATCGATACCGGCAAGGTCGATGAGCGTATCGAACTTGAGCCCGTCGCCATCGCGCAGCTCGGCGGCCACGGACTTGAGCTCGCTCGCCGCGACTTCGATCGTCAATTCCCCGGCCAGGCTC
>CAITAM010000290.1 GCA_903890265.1 uncultured Pseudomonadota bacterium
CGCCGCCTTCTGCTCGCGCTCGCGGTGGTGGCCACGCTCCTCGTCGCGATCGGTGCGGCGGCGGCCGGGCTGACGCCGCCCGGTAACCGCACCGTGCGGATCGCGCCCGGCACGGGATTCTGGACCGCGCTCCTTTGTTACGCGCTGCTCGCGACCGACGCGCTGTCACGGCTGAGGCCGAAGCCGCTGACGCGCGTGGGCTGCCTTGCGTTGGCCGGTGCGGTGTTCGGCATCGCGCTTCGCACAGGATGGTTTGATCACCTGTCGATCCTGCGCGAGTACGCCGCCAACGACTCGACCTTCGCCCGCGAGGCACGCACGCACGCGCTGCTCGCCTTCGGTTCGGTGGCGGTGGCGCTCGTGGTGGGGCTGCCGCTCGGCGTCGTCTGCCATCGCTGGCCGGTGCTGCGCGCGGGCGTACTCAAGCTCCTGAGCTTCGTGCAGACCGTGCCGTCGATCGCGCTCTTTGGCGTACTCATGGTGCCGCTCGGCTGGCTGGCGACCACGTACCCTGCGGTCGGCGCGCTCGGCATCCACGGCATCGGGCCCGCGCCCGCGGCGGTGGCGCTCGTCCTCTACGCGCTGCTGCCGATCGTCGCCAACACCGTGACGGGCCTCGGGCGGGTGTCGCCGGCCGCGGTCGAGGCGGCGCGCGGCATGGGCCTGACGCGCGGACAGGTGCTGACCGAGATCGAAGCGCCGCTCGCGGCCCCGGTGATCCTCACGGGCGTGCGGATCGTCGTGGTGCAGAACGTCGGGCTCGCCACCATCGCCGCGCTGATCGGTGGCGGTGGCTTTGGTACCTTTGTCTTTCAGGGCGTCGGCCAGACGGCGATCGATCTCGTGCTGCTCGGCGCGATTCCGACGGTGGCACTAGCCTTTGCCTCGGCGGTGGTGCTCGATGCCGTCATCGAGCGCATTCAGGGGGGGCGCACGTGATAGAACTGCAATCGCTCAGCAAGCGCTACGGCGAGCGGACCGTCGTCGATTCGGTCACGATGTCGATTCCCTCCGGCACGGTGGCGGCCATCGTCGGTACCTCGGGCTCCGGCAAGTCGACGTTGCTGCGCATGATCAACCGGCTGATCGAGCCGAGTGCCGGCGAGGTGCGGATCGACGGGCGCGACACGGCGCTCACCCCGGGCCACCTGCTGCGCCGGCAGATCGGCTACGTGATCCAGGGCCACGGGCTGTTTCCGCACCGCTCGGTGGCGGACAACGTGGCGACCGTGCCGCGCCTCCTTGGCTGGCAGCCGGCGCGGATCGCGGCCCGGGTCGACGAGCTCCTGACGCTGTTCCAGCTCGAGCCCGGCCAGTACCGGCACAAGTTCCCGCACGAACTGTCCGGCGGCCAGCAGCAGCGCGTCGGCGTGGCGCGCGCGCTGGCGGCGGAGCCGGCGGTGCTGCTGATGGACGAGCCGTTCGGCGCGCTCGATCCGATCATCCGCGACAAGGCGCAGGAAGACCTGCTGGCGATCCAGCGCCGCTTCGGCACCACGGTCGTGATCGTCACCCACGACATGGACGAGGCGTTCCGCCTCGGCACCCGGATCGGGGTCATGAGCGGCGGTCGCCTGCTGCAGTTCGATCATCCGGCGAGGCTGCTGACCGACCCGGCGGACCCCTTTGTCGAGCGCCTGACGGGGACCAACGACCGGGCCCTGAAGCTCCTGTCGCTGACCACGGCGGCGGCGCTCGCCGAGCCCGGCCAGGGTGCGGTCACGGTGCCCGCCACGGCAACCGGGCGCGACGTGCTCTCGGCGCTCCTGTGGGGCGAGGCGGGTGCCGCCTCGGTCGTCGATGCCGACGGCCAGCCGCTCGGTC
>CAITAM010000291.1 GCA_903890265.1 uncultured Pseudomonadota bacterium
ACGCGCTTCGATGTCGGTATGCCGTTGCCGGAGCTGCTCGAGATCGGTTGCCGCAAGACGCTGTTGGGCTGCCGGTATCTCAATGTCATCACGCGCCCGACGGGTATCGATCATGTTGTCGAACGCGTCGAGGTTGTCGGACCACGTATCAAGATTTCGCTGCAGGTAGAGCAATTGACGGTAATTCTTGAGCCCTTCCTGAAAGTCATTTTGCGCCATCAGGTGGTAGAGATAGCGCGATTCCGGCGCGTCCGGCAGGTGCTGCAGCTGCCACGCCCAGCTCATGTCGCCCTTGACGTCATTGCGCGCGATGGTGTCAAGGAGCTTGCCGTCACGGATCGCCGCGATCGATTGGTCGATTCGTCCGGCCTCCGCCTCGAACTCCTGTACGGCGGATTCGTAGTACTCGGCCGCCTGCGAGTTGGCACCGAGCTTGGAGTATGCGTAGGGCACCGCGAGATAGCTTTCCTGGACCGCGGCATCGAGGATGTTGCGTGAACGCAATTCCAGCCATGGGGTCAGTGCGTCCTCGTACTTCCCCGAACTGCTCAGAGCCCATCCCGCGCCGAGGAGCGCCTTGGTGGACAGCGGCCCGTCGAGCCGAACCCGGTTGAGGGCGGCCTCTGCAGGGCCGGCCTGTCCCTGCTGCAGCAGCGCGAAGCCGAGCGCAAGGTTGGCCTTGTCACGCAGGGCCAGGCCCTCCGCTCCGCGGGCGGGTCTCTGGCCGAGCGCATCGAGCTGTCGGGCACCCTCGTCAAACCGACCGGAGCGCAACAACGCGATACCGCGATTGAATTCGGCATAACCTGCCCAGCCGGCCGGCGCCTTCCAGCCCGACAGCGTCCCGACGGCGTCCTCGTAGCGTTTCTGTGCGAGATAGGTTTCTGCCAACAGCAGCCTGCGCTCCGCCTCCATGCCCTCTGGCAGCGTGCCCGTGCCGTGGCGGTCCAGCACCGACGCCGCCTCCTCGTAATAGCCGCGCTGAAACCAGACCTTACCGAGATAGAACCTAGCCCGGTCGCGGACAGCCGGAGGAACGCGCGGACGATCGAGCACGCGCGCAAAAATCTCCCCCGCTTCGCGATGTTGCCCGAGTGAGAGGTAGAGCCCGCCTTCGAGCAGCTCCGCATCGTCGGCATGATGCGGCATCCTACCCTGGTCTTTCGCTACCTCAAGCCGCGTCAGCGCGCCGAAATAGTCGTCCTGGAAGTAGTGGAAAAGGACGTCGCCGTAGGCAAGGTCCTTCACGTCGACCGGCGGCAACGACGCTGCGCTGTCAATGGCCGGTGAGCCATGCAGTGGCAATGACCAGACAGAGGCGAGTATCGCGCAGGCGGTCCAGCCGGCCCTGCGCATGCCTCCGACACTGCCTGGGCTCACTCCCACTCCTTGATCGAGAATTCCGGCTGCTCACGAATCTCCCGGTCTGAAATCTTCAGCTCGAGGTACTTCGCGCCCACGCCCTTCTCAAAATTGATGTGCGCGCCACGCTTGTAGTCGCGCTCGTGTGGCCCAACTCCGGTAAAGAACGCCACGAGCTCGTGCTTACCGACTTTAAGGTTACCCAGGTAAAGGCGATGCACGCCGCCGCGATTGAGCGCGTCCACCTCCCGCTCGGTGTAGAGGTAGTTGCTGACCTCTTTGTTATCGACCTTGAGCTGCACCGAGTCGAGCTGGAAATACGTGCCGACGTCGAGAGAAACAAAGACGGCGACCTGCGTATTGGCAGGAAACAGCAGCTCTTCCTCAAGTACGAACAGGTCCTTGTTGAGGTCGATAACCTCCTTCTTCAGCGCCTGGACGTCACCGTCGAGGCTCTTTCCCTCGGCGGGTCCGGCCGGCACCTGCTTGACCTCCGCCGCAGCCGGCGGGTCGGCCGCAGCCACAGGACCCGCTCCGACCGCGATGAAGAGGACGCTGAGCAGGCAAGCCAGCAGGCTCCGGGGAAGATTCATCGCGTAGACCTCGGGGTTTTTCTGTCGTGTCCCATATTATTCATCCAAGAGCTTGCGGATCTGCTGCACCAAGTCCTGCTCGTCCCGGCGGGCAAACTCACCGTGGACGTAGCGAACCACGCCGCCGCGGTCAATGAGCATCAGCAGCGGCACGTCGGCGATCTGAAATGCCTTCGCGGTCGCCTTGGTCTCGTCAAAGCCCTGCAGGACAGACCCGCCATTCGCCGCGGCGAACGAAGCGGCCTTGCTGCGGTCGTCGTCGACACTCACGCCGATTACTTCAAGCCCGGCTGACTGGTAGGTGGCTGCCAGTCTCGCCATCTGCTCGACCTGCGACTTGCAGCCGCCGCACCAGCTGGTCCAGAAACTGACGAGCACGACGTCGCCGCGGTAGTCCGATAAACGAACGTTTCGACCGGTTAGGCCGCGGAGCGTGAAATCCGGAGCCGGCTTGCCGAGAAGCGGCGATGACGGGCTGACCGTCTGTGCCGGGCCGTCAGCCGGCACGAACGCCGCCAGGAGCAGCACAAGGCCAAGGGGCGCCCTGATCCCCGGGACGCGTCTTGGATTCCGATTGCTCAGCGCCAACGAAGGCCGACTATCAACCATGGATCTGTGCAGCCCTTTACCCGCCCCGCGCACGTGCCAGCAGTGCAGCTGGCTGATGACCGTCGGGTGACCACTGTGCGGATTCGCCGACTCGATCAAAACTCGCATAGCAACAAAGGGGTGTCAACGCGATGGCTGTCACATGCGAGCGACAACGGCGGCATTTCGTCACAGGCTGATCACGCGACAACGGCCCCGTCGCCGGATGGCGACAGTGCCGCGGCGACCGTCAGTGCGGCGGCGGGCGCCGCTCGGCGTCCGTCAGCCTCTGCAGCAGCCCGAGAACCGCAGCCATGGAGGATTCCGGATCAAGCAGACCCTGAGCGACCAGAAACTCCGCAAGCTCTGCCGCCGAGCGCTCGCCATTGACCAGCGAGAGCGTGAACGCCTGGATCCGCGCAGCGATACCGGCAAGCTCGAGAGCTGGGCTGAGCGGGATCGGCAGGCTAAGGTTCGTCAGCCAGTCCGAACCCGGGTGGTGGCCTGGCCGTTCGGGCGCCTCGTGCTGCTTGACCGAGGCAAACGTGAGCACGGTCTCGACCCTCGAGTGCCGGCTCGCGGGTGAGCGCATGTAGGGCATGTCCGCTGATTGCCAAACCGGTGCGGCAAATCCGGTCTGCCGCACGCGCTCGTCCACTTCCTCAATGTTGTAGCGGTCGGCGGGTCCGCGGCCGACGAAGCTTGCTGACCCGTGATAGATCCAGCGACCGCCGGGGACGAGGAGTCGATTCACGGCCGTCGCCAGACTGGCAATATCCTCGTCCACGATATCCGCCAGCCAGGGTGTCAGGACGGCGTCAAAGCTCGCCGGAGGAAATGGCGCCGCGAATGCGTCGCCGAAGACCAGCCGCAGTCCGGGACGCACGGCGACCGGCGCCTTGAGTTCGCGCCGGACGGCCGTTTCGGCAGCCGTTCTGGGCGCCAGCGGAAACTCGTGCAGCCAGACGCTCCTGCCTTCAATCATTTCGCGGGCAACAAGGACCAGCAGCGGATTGATATCGAGCGCCACGGTTTCGCCGACCAGCCCGCTCTGGTGCAGGTCATACGCAAGGCGCCCTGAACCCGCGCCGAGTACGGCCAGTCGGGTATCCCGTCGGTCGGGCAGGGCCGCGCGAACAGCATCGAGTGCAAGCTGATTCTCGAGCGCACCCCAGCACCAGTCGCGATGGAGGTTCGTGTAATACGAGTGAAGGTCCTGCCGCTGCGGCAACGTGACCCCGAATGCGTTCATCGTGGCGTGCCCCGCCGGCACGGCCACGAGACCGAGTGGGGCCAGCAGGCCGGAAACCGTGACGAGGTGCTCACCGTACGCCGCTACCAGACGCTCAAGCCGGGCGCGCGTCGCGGCGGACGGTGACCCCGCCAGAGCCGCCTCGGCGGCCCGTCGGTCACGTTCGATCTCCTCGAGATACAGTCTCTGACGATTGCGCCATTCCCCCAGCATCAACGCCGGCTCGGGGAAGAGCCACGGCACTCCCCCCATGATCGGAAACGACGTCGTGCACCTCGTGCATCTCAGCGCCACGGGAGCATCCGGCCCCGGCACGCTCTCGAGCGTGCCTAGGCAACGGGGACAGCGGAACTCAACGCCTGTGCGCTCGGCCATTACCGGAGGATGGCGTGCCGGCGTCCCAGGCGCAATGCGCCTCGCCGGCCCTCGCACTAAACGATCGCGGGGAACGCAATCAGACTGTCGTACTGCGATGGCAGCAGCGCCGGCGCCGCCCCATTTGTAGTGAGCGCCGTCTGGAAACTACCCTGCTGCCCATGAAGCGCAAGATAATTCAGGATCACGGTCTGAACCAGCGTGTTAACCGAGTTGGCCGCCGGAGACGATGACGTGTCCACGTTACCGTCCGCCGTCATGCTGCCGATCTGGTTAAGGATGGCCGTCGTACGGCCTTTGGGGTTGTAGACCAGGAAGAACGGCGACGCCACCTGGCCGTTATCACCCTGCCACATGAATTTGCCACGCCCGTCGACCGTCGAATCGACGGTCGTATTGGCGTTGATGCCGCCGTCCGAAAAGACGTAGATCATCAACGGCTTGCCGCGGCGCGCGGCGTACTCGAGGCACGCGCCAATACACACCCCGGCGTGAAAGTTGCGGATCTCACCGGTCGCACGTCCCTGGCCGTGGTAGTCGTAGCCGCCAAGCTGAATGGTACCGGCTCCGGCGAACCCGTTGACCACGAGCTTCATCACCGCCGCTGTCTTCTGCAGGTCACCGTCGGCCCGATATTCCGCCTGGCCGAAGATGCCGGAGCCGCGCCCCGAGCTCTGATCGACGATGAGCGGATCAATGTCCGGATTCAGCACCGACGCGTCGGGAAACTGCTCGGCGAGGTAGGCTGCCTTCACGTAATTGCAGTTGGCGTTGGTTTTCAGCGTGCCATCGGTCGCCGAATCCAGGAGCGTATTGACCTTCGAGAGCTTGCTGGAGGATATCCGCTGCATGGACTCCAGCACGGAAACCGCATCCGCTGGCGCCAGCAACTGCGTCAGAAGGCCGGTATTGACCAACCCGGCCGAGTCGGAGCCCTTCGTGATCACGCTCGGAGTCCAGGACGCAATGACCTCGTCCGGCGGCGCCATGGAGTTGCCGCCCGACGTCGTGGCGTCGGTACCGATGAGCCTCAGAAGCTGTCCGTTTGCCCCGGTCATCGCAATCCCGTACATCGGATTGTGCGGATTGGTGTTCGTGTCGTTCTGCGACACGGCCGGAATGGCCGCGCCGTTCACGCCCGCCTGCGTCGACGCGGCGGTCCGCGTCTTGATACCGCGCAAAATGGCGCCATCGGAGTGCCACAGCAGGCCGAGACTGCTGTCGATGAACGTCGTGGTCCCGCCGGAATTGGGGACCATCGTCGGAGGCAATCCCTGAAGCGCATACCCGGCGGCCGAGAGGAAATTCGTCTGCTTGCCGGACTGACCGACAAGGACTTCAGAACCCACCAGATTGCCGCCGCCACTGAGGTCAAAGCAGATAAAGGGAATCTTCCCCGCACCGTTTTTGATGTTGCATACGTTGGTTGCGAGGTCCTGTGTCGGGCCGTCGAGCGCGCCGGCAGTCCCGGGGGCCAGCATGCCCAGCACCGAGGGAGCCATGACCGCCGCCCCTCCGGACAGGAACCCCTGCGCGAGGAAGTCCCGGCGCGTGACCGGACGCTTGTGCGCCGACTCGTGCCGAATGGGCTCATGAAGCTTGAGCGTGCGAGGAGATTTGCGTCTGATGATCATGCTGTTACTCCACAGTCGCTGCGGCACTGCCGATCATGGCCGCACACACGGCCTCGACAATCACGGCCGTTCGCCCCGGCGCACAGCCCGGACTGCACGACGACAGCGTCGCAATCAGGCCCTGCAGTTCGGTCGTGACGGTAGCCGTATCCGGATTGGTGGCGAGGTTCTGTCCGAGCACGCGCGCGAGCAGTGGCGATATCACGAGATTTGCTCCATTACCGGCGAATGCCGTAGCGGGATCCGCCGAGAAATTGAACCCGGGGAAGTAGTTCGCGCTGGCGACGGGATCGTTCACGAGCGAGCTGCAGTACTGGATCGCCAGCTGCGATATAGCCACCTGGTGCGATGCCGAGAACGAGGCGAAATCGTCACTGGGAGGAAGGGACTGCTGCAGGCTCTGGAACAGCGCACTGACCTTGGGGTCGCCCTGTGCCACGCCGGTCACCGTCGACATGGTGGCATTGATACGCCCGTAGTTCTTCACGCCGATGTCCGACGTAGCCGGCAGGTTCGCCGGCGTTGGCGCAGCGTAAATGGGCGACGTCCGGACGTTGCTGAACGAACCGAGCTTCTCGAACGTGAGGAAGAAAAGGTCGGACCCCGGCCCCTGCGAGAGGGGCACGACCGTACCCACGTTGGAGAGCGGAAAACCCTTCCCCGCGACGTAGCCCGACGAACTCACCGTAAGGTCGAGCGGCACGTATGCCTGACCCACCGCGGGCTCCTGGCCATTGATGCCGATACGCATCCCCTTCAGCGCGAACGATGGCGGGGGTGCTGTTGAGTTCAGCACGATGAAGACCGGGGTGTTGAACAGATAGGAGTAGCTGTCGTACTGACTGACGAGGAACATTACGTACGAGTTCGCCGCGCCGACCTGCGCACTGACGTCGAACAGCAGATAATAGCGTTCACCAACACCCGCGTTGTAGTTCAGATTCACCTGCGCCTGGGTCAGGGCACGGTTGTAGATCGCCACCAGACGGAGAGTGCCGGTGAACGGGTTGGTGTTCGACACTTCGTTACCGAGCACGAGTGCGAAGGTGTTGTCCCACGCGCTGAAGTCACCGCCTTTTTGTGCGTCACCGGAGGCGACCAGCGCACCGTTGACGTAGATCTGTCGGCCATTGATGGGATCGTAGGTCAGGACGACGTGCTGCAGCGTCGCCTGCGCGACCTGATTGGCCGTGGGCGTTGAGACAGCCGGCATTCCGTTGGCACTCGTCTTTGAGTTCTGCAGCAGGAAATCGTAGTTGTACATCGTCTGGCCGAGAGTGAAGTTCCGGTTTGCCTTGCCGCCGGAGTAGCCGACGATGTAGGCGTTCGTCTGCGTCACATTGGCCGGCGCGACCCATGCTTCGACCGAGAACTCGCCGGTCGACGTAATCTGGTTGTAGAGCTTGGCGCTCGCACTGCTCGTTCCCTGCAGTTTGCCACCCGCACCGATCGCCACTCCCCAGCCGCCGACCCACTGCACGTTGCCGGAGAAGGTGAGATCAATGGACGGTTCCACGCCACTCGTGTCGTAGGCAATGGTACCGGTGCCCGTCTTGAACTCGTATTTCGCGATCAGGCTGCCCTCGTAGCGTCCCGTACCGCTTGCCACGGTACCGTCGTACAGCTTGAGCGCCTTCGACACCACCCACGAGTTGGGAATGTTGGTGACCGGCACCTGGTTCGCCATGGCCTGAATCTTCGCCAGCATGGTGGCGGCGCTGGTCGCGCAATCCGGGGCCCAGCAGTTGTGCGCCTCGTCGCGCAGTCGCGCGACGAAGCGGGAGTTGGCCGGATTGTTGAGGTCGATCTTCTGCTGCGCCTCTGGATAGGCGACCGTGATGTCTTTGGCGGCGAAATAGGGTGACTGAGGGGTGGCGGCCGTCGGCGAGTGGCAGCGCTGGCAGTACTGGGTCAGTACTGGATAAACCGTCGACGCGAATGCCGTCGAATCGGCCGGCATCGCCCGGCCACCGGCGGGACTGATTGAGGGCGGAACCTGCAGGACGACGCTCTGCGCCGACGCGGTGTGTGTCGAGCCGGCCCAGTTATTGATCCAGGACGTAATCTGGTCGGCGCAGGCGGACGTGCTCGCCAGCCAGCAATGATGCCCGGAGCCCACCTTGGCGACCATGGTCGACTTCGACGGGTCACTGAGGTCGACTACCGAGTTTGCAGCCTGATAGGCGAGGTTGATGTCGTCGTTGCGCGCGAAGCTCGGACTCTGGTTGCCCTGCACGTGGCAGTTCGAGCAACCGGCGACGCTGCGCAGATTGATCCACAGCGAGTCCTTGAACGCCTGCACGTCGGCGCTCGCGGGTGCGGGGCCGGCGTAAGTCACCGCCTGAGGCGCCGAGGTGTTCGGATTCTGGGTGGTCTGGACGCTGCTGCCGCCGCCACACGCGGTTGCGAGGACGACCAGGGCCAGCGCGGGCAGGTACCTCAGGCGCGCAATCAGGGCGCGGAAGCCGGCGAGTTCAGTAACCGGCGAAGCGGCGTGAGTCATGGCGTGGTTCCCTCAGCTGCCACTGCAGTAGGCGGCCGTGTCGGCGAAAACCTGTTTGAGCTTGTAGCCCGTCGTCTTGAAGGTGCTCGCAATCGTCGCGACCTGGCTTCGGTCCGCGTCGTTCGACGGCGGGCGCAGGCAAACGGCCTTGAAGACTTTCTGCACCTGGCACTGGGCAAACTGATCGCTGCCAGCAAGTTCGGCACCGAGCGACTTGGCGCCGTTGCCGGAACCAGGCAGCGCGGTGTTCCAGCCGAGCACGGAATTCGGTCCCTGGCGCCAGCGGTTGGTCCAGCTGTCGTCGGGCGTCACGAACCCGGCAGGAAACGTCGTGTTGTTGTGGAAGTACTTCGCGACCGGCTTACCGGCTGAATACTGGATCGATCCGGTGCTCGGGTCTGTCGTGAATACGAAGTCGTAGTAGGCAAAGGCCTGCGCCATGGGATCCATGCCACTGTGGCAGCCGATGCAATTGTTCATGAAAACACGGCTGTCACCGCCGGGACTGCGGCTTACGTCCTGGCGTATGCGGTCGGGCGGGCGGCTGGTGTCCATCACGTCGGTCACGTCACGGCACAGGTGGTTGATCAGCGTAAAGCGGAACATCGCCCGGTTGGTGCCGAGCTGGAAGAACGACTGGGCGGAGGCGCGCGTGGTCATCACACCCGCCGTCGCTGCCGCAGGGATGCCGGCCACGCTCGATTGCGTCGTCTGCACGAGGACTGCAGGATTGCCCAACTTCGCGCCGGTCGACTCGAGCTGGGCGTAATGGTCGTTGTTCGTGGTGGAGTAGGCAGGCAAGCCGAGACTGGACGCGCCGACATACAGGATGTCGGCGGACAATACCGTGTTGAACGGGACGTCGTCCCGCACCATCCCGATGACGGTAGCCACGTAATCATTGAGCGGCGCGTATTGCGTTTGCGCCCGGTTGGTCCATGGCATGGCGAAATTCTTCAGGACGACGGAATAGAAATTGTCGTTCTGCATCGCCGTGTAGGCGGCTTTGCTGGCCTGGCCGGCCGTGATGTCCGCGGCCATCGATTCGAGCACGGCCTCTGTCGGCGGTACCCCGGTCAGGCGGGCGTGGATTCGCGCAGCCTGCTCGCGCGGCCCGGCCGAGGAGGCCGAGCAGACGATGAGGAGCAGCACCGCGGCGCAAGCCCCGGGCAGCGGCGAGTACGCCACGCGGCGGGGGGCTGGCGAGGACGGGAATGGTACCGGGGTCGTGGAGGCTTCCATCGGGTGGCGCTCGCTTGGCCTGAAGAACAACATGGGCCGGACTATAGATAGCCGTGGTCCGTCGCGTAATGTCTCGGGGGAGCGACAATGCCCCATGCGTGAACTGCGTCTCGCTACGCCCGGGGAGGTCGTCCAACGTCGCGGGTCAGCGACAGGTATTCGCGGCGGGTTTCCCACCGGTACCCCTATAATCGGGCCCCGGGCAACTCCGATAACCTCGTCCGTGCGCCGGCAAACGCGACTGACGCAGAGACGTCGTATCGGCACTTGAACAGGCTGCGCACGGTTCGGCATCGAGGCGACACTGAATGAGACTGCTACCGACAGGCGTTACCACCCGACGGCCGCCGCTGACGCTCCTGCTGACTGCGACCGTCCTCCTGATCGTGACGGCAATGGGTGGCTGCTCAAGCGGTGGGCTGAGCCGTGCGACCATCGGCAGCACGGCGCAGAACGACCCGGTGTCACCGGACTTCGCGGTGGCCTACATCAAGCGCAAGCTGCCCGCTGCCACCGCCGGCGGCGC
>CAITAM010000292.1 GCA_903890265.1 uncultured Pseudomonadota bacterium
GCCCCGCGCCCGCCAGCCACCGGACCCCGCGCGGTCGATACCCCGCCACCGACCTCGCTCGCGCCGGCGGTGACGCTGCTGCTGCGCAGCGCCGGCCTCGATCCGCAGCAGCTCGCGGGAACCGACCCCGCGCAGGTGCTGACCGTCGCCGGCCAGCTGCTGCGCGAAATGACGCTGGGGCTCGGTTCTGCCCTGCGCTCCGCGCAGGCGCTGCCGGACGGCGGCAGCCAGACCGCGATCCGGCGCATCAGCCCGCTCGCGGCAGCCGATGGCGTCAACGACTCGCTGGCCCGGCTGCTCGGCCGGCGCGCCGGGCGCACGTCAGGCGCCGTCGACACGGTACGCGACGGCTTTGAGACCCTGCACAAGCACGATCAGGCGCGCCAGCAGGCGCTCGCCGATGCGGTGTCGACCTACGCCGCGCTGTTTGCACCGGCCGCCCTCACCGCGCAGTTCGAGCGGGTCCTCGCCCGCTCGGCGGCGGCGCCGGTCGACCCGAAGGCCAAGTACTGGGACCTGTACGCGGACCTGTACCGCGTTCTCGTGCAGCCGAACGAGGACGGCGTGCCGCACGCGTTTGCCGAGCAGTACCAGCAGGCCTACCAGGCCGCGCGCCACGACGCGGACCCGACCGACGCGACCGCGAGTCGCCGCGTGCCGGGCGCCTGAGCCCCCCGCCCTCGGCCCGCGCCGTGGCCATGGCCGCCGACTGAACATAAGCGGAGCGGACCCCCGCCGGCCGCGAACGGCGCCACCGAGCGGCCGGCAGCCAGCGCACCCAGAAAAGTAAAAGGCCGGGGGAAACCCGGCCTAATACAATCACTTAAGTGGCGGAGAGGGTGGGATTCGAACCCACGGTGGGCGTGAGCCCACGCCTGATTTCGAGTCAGGTACATTCGACCACTCTGCCACCTCTCCGGCCGAGCTCCGACGTGGCCATCGGAGTCGCGTATCCTAGCAAAAGTGTCGCCCAATAGGCGCAAGGATCGCATTCGCCGTGACCCTCGTCCGACCGACACTCGCCGTCCTGGCCTTTGCCATGCTGGGGACCTGCGAGTTCCGGCCCTCCACGCTGGCGCAAATCCACGAGCTCGGTGAGTTGCGGATCGCGACCCGCAACTCGCCGCTCGCCTATTACCTCGGCGCGAACGGCCCGGAGGGACCGGAGTACGAGCTGGCCAGCCGCTACGCGGCATCGCTCGGGGTGCGCGCGCTGTTCCTGACCTACGACTCGGCGGCGGCCGTGATCGATGCGGTCAAGAGCGGCCGGGCGCACCTTGGCGCGGCGGCGTTGCCGGTGACCCGCACGGCCCAGCGCGAGGTCGGTTTTGCCAGCCCGTACCAGCAGCTGCCGCTGCACGTGGTCTATGAAAAGGACGGCGTGCGGCCGGACGCAGTGAGCGCGCTGCAGGACCGCCGGGTCGGTGTCCCGGAGGGCAGCGCGCAGGCGGAAGCGCTGCGCCAGGCTCTGCACCAGGGCGGTCTGCCGGCACCGTGGGAGATCCCCCGCGCCGACGCGCTCGACCTCCTCGACCGGGTGAGCTACGGCGAACTCGAGATCACGGTCGCCGACTCGAACGAGTTCGCCACGGCCCGCCGCTACCATCCCGAGCTTCGTGTCGCGTTCAACCTGCCGAGCCGGCAGGAACTCGCCTGGGCCGTGCCGCGCGGTGACGCGGCGCTGACCCGCTCGGTCAACGAGTTCTTCACCGGCGCGCACGAACTCCTCGCCGATATCGTCGAGCGCTACTACGTGGACGAGGACGCGCTCGGTGAATACACGGGCACCCGCAATTTCATGCGCCACGTGGCCGAGCGCCTGCCGAAGTACCGCGCCTATTTCGAACAGGTCGCCGCCGAGCTCGGCGCGGACTGGCGGATCTTCGCCGCGGTCGGTTACCAGGAATCGAAGTGGGACCCGAACGCCGTGTCGCCGACCGGGGTCCGCGGACTCATGATGCTGCAGACCGACACGGCCGCCGCGCTCGGCATTCGTGACCGCGCGGACCCGAAGCAGAGCATCTACGGCGGCGCACGGTACCTGCAGTCCGTGCGCGGCATGATCCCCGGCCGGATCCCGGAGCCCGACCGCACCTGGCTTGCGCTCGCGGCCTACAACGTCGGTCTCGGGCACGTCGAGGATGCGCGGGTGCTGACCCAGTCACAGGGCAAGAACCCCGATTCCTGGCAGGACGTGCGGGCGGTGTTGCCGCTGCTCGCCGAGGAACGCTACTACCTCGCCACCAAGCGCGGCTACGCCCGTGGCTGGGAGGCGGTGCGCTTCGTCGACAACGTCCGCACCTACCTCGACCTCCTCGACCTCGTGATCCCGGACCCGTCCTCGGGCGAAGCCCAGCTGCCGGCGCCGGCTGACTCGGCCACGGCGCGGGGCTGAGCCCGGCACCCGGGCCGGAGCCGGGACTAGGGTTCGCGCCGCTCGCGGAAGAAGGTCTTCAGGAGATCGCCGCACTCGGCACCGAGGACGCCGCCGAGGACCTCAATGCGGTGATTCTGCGCCGGCGCGTGCACGATCTGGAAGGCGCTGTCGACCGCGCCGAGCCGCGGGTCCCAGGCACCGAAGACGAGACGCCGGACCCGGGCATGCAGGATGGCCTGGGCACACATCGCGCACGGCTCCAGCGTGACGTAGAGCGTGGCATCGCGAAGGCGGTAGCTCGACTGGGCGAGGCCTGCCTCGCGCAGTGCGACGATCTCGGCATGGGCGGTCGGGTCGTGACTGGCGATCGGCCGGTTCGCGCCCCGCCCGACGACACGGCCGCCGGCCACGACCAGCGCGCCCACCGGCACTTCGCCGGCGCGGGCAGCGCCCTCGCCGAGCTCAAGCGCTAGCCTCATGTAGTCCTGGTCGTCCACGCCCGCTGTCCTCCGCGTCCGATGGGTCGTCCGATGGGTGCCCGGACCCGCACGCCCGGTGCACGACGTGGCCCTCACCGAGAATCGGCCGCGCCGGTGGCGTCGTCAAACCCGCAGCCCCTGGCATGGCCTCGCGGCGAGGATGCCCGTATTCTCGGCCGTGCGGCAGCTGCCGCCGAACCCCTGCCGCCGCAACCTCCGGAGTGCCCCATGTCGCCCTTCAGCCGTGCCGTCCGTACCGCCTGTCTTGCCGCCGCGCTTGGCGCCGCGAGCCTCGCCGTGGCCGAGGACACCCGCGAGGCGTGTCGCGCCGATGCCATCAGGCTCTGCCCCAATGAAGTCGCGGCGAAAGACCGCAAGGCCGTGCGTGCCTGCATCCGCGACCACCTCGGCGACGTCTCGGACCGCTGCCGCACGGCGATCGCCGACCAGGTGCCGCCGAAGAAGGACTGAGCCCGGCGCTCAGAACCGGTAGCGGTAGTCGAGCCCGAACGTGCGCGGCAGGCCGCGGAAGAAGAAGAGGCCGTTCCAGCTGTCGATGTTGACCGAATAGGTCGCGTAGTCCTTCTGCAGCAGGTTGCGCCCGTACAGGCCGACCTCCTGCCGCTCGCCGTCGAAGCCGAGCGACAGCCTGGCGTTGTGCAGCGTGTAGCCGCCCTGATGCAGCCGCGGATCGTTGAACGGCTCGAAGTACTGGCGGGCAACGTAATTGCCATCGTAGTGCGCGAGCAGACGCAGTCCCCCGCCGAGCGCCCGCGCGTAGTCGACGGTGGCATTGACGCTCGCGGCCGGCGAGGACGGCAGGGTATTGCCGGCGAGATTCTGGCCGTCAAGCATCAGCTCGTCGTAGCGCGCGTGCAGAACGCCGAGTCCGACGCTCGCCTGGAGGTGCTCCGTCGCCTGCCAGAGGCCCTGCAGCTCCGCGCCGTAGATCGTTGACCGGCCCGCGTTGCGCAGCGTCTGCACGCCGTTGATGAAGTTCAGGAACTGCTGATTGCGGTAGGCGTAATCGAAGGCCGCACCGTTCAGGCGCGCACGGCCGTCGGCGAACGTGTCCTTGAAGCCGATTTCGACGGCCCTGAGCTTCTCGGGCGCGACCCGCGTGAACTCCACCGGCTGATAGGCAAAGCCGTTGTACGCCGAGCCGCGGTACCCGGTGCTGACGCTGCCGTAGAGCAGCAGGCGCTCGCCCGCCTGCCAGTCGAGCCCGAGCTTGCCCGAGACGTTGGAGTCGTTCGTGCTGTCGCTGCGGTCGCCAATGAAGTGGTACTGGAGGGCGGCGAGCGGCGGGCCGTCCGTCACCACGCCAAAACTGTTCGCCGCCTGCCCGGCGTCGGCCCGGTAGTGATCGACGCCGATGTGGTCCGAGGTGTAGCGCATACCTGCCGTGAGCTGCCAGTCGGCGGCGAAGCGGGTCGTGGTGTTCGCGTAGACGGCCGTCGAGGAGCGCTTCTGTTCGAAGGCGTTCGCGTAATAGCAGCCAACGAACCAGCCAGTGGCATCGCTGCAGGCATTGGGCAGGGGCCGGGTGCCGTCGCCGGCGTCGGCCAGCCAGCGGTACCGGCTGGACGCCCCGGTGCGGTCGCTCGACAGGTAGATGCCGGCAATGAAGTTGAAGGGACCGCCGTGGTTCGAGGCGAGCCGCAGATCCTCCGTCGACTGGGTCGTGCGCGCGTGCACGTCGTCCTCGAGAAGCTTCCATGGACTGCCGTCGGCATCCTCGGGTATGAAGTAGCCGCCCTGGTAGAGCGACGTCACCGAGGTCAGCTGGTACGCGCCCGCGCGTGCATTGACCGTGAGACGTGCGCCGGTGAGATCGAGTTCCTTGTCGCGGACCCGTTCCGCCTCGCTCTCCTGGAAAGCGAGTCGACTGGCGGCCCGGGTATAGCCCGTGTAGCCGATTCCGGCACTGCTTTCCTCGACGATCAGGATGCCCGAGTGGCGGGCCTTGCTGCCGCTCTTGTCGAGCGTCAGCAGCGCGTCGACGGCATCGCCCCGGTAAAAGAGCGACCAGCGCGCCGCCCATTGCCCCAGCTGGCTCTGGTTCGGCGTGTCCGGCAACCGGTCTCTGACGTACCCGTCATTGTGGATGCCGGTATAGGCGAACCGGGTCCCCCAGCGGTCGCCGAGCTGCACGTCCAGCGCCCCCTCAGAATGCGCTTCGTTGTAGTTGCCGAAGCTCGCCTTGGCGTAGCCGCTGATGCCGTCGAGCTTTGGCCGGACCGAAATCAGGTTCACGGCGCCACCGGTGGTGTTCTTGCCGTACAGGGTGCCCTGCGGACCGAACAGCATCTCGACGCGCTCGACATCAAAGATCTGCACGCCAGAGGCCAGCGGGGTGGCGCCCAGGTAGACCTCGTCCACGTAGAGCGCCACGGCCGGCGTGCCGTTCGGGCTGTAGTCGGACTGCGCCACGCCACGCATGGCGAGCACGAGCTGCGCGTCGCCGTTGCTCGCCAGCATCTGCACGTTCGGCGCGTGCGCAGCGATGTCCTGCAGGTTGTGCAGGTTGAGGTTGTCCAGGGTCTGCGCGCCCAGCACGCTGACCGACATCGGCACCTGCTGCAGGCTCTCGGATCTCTTCTGTGCGGTGACGATGACCTCGGCGAGACCGGCTTCTGCGGGGTCGCCCGCCGCGGGAGCGGCCAGCGCCGCGGGACCGGCGAGTAGCGCCAGCGCGGTCCCCGCCCGACCGGCCCATCGTCGCCCGCTCGTCATTGCCCCGCCCCCTGATTGCAAACGCTGCCACGGCGAACGCCCGCGGCGGGCCCGCATCATACGCACTGCCGGGTCGGATGCGGGCAACGGACGGCGGCCCCGCGGACCCGGGGTCGGCCGGCCGGGCGCTCATCTTGACGCACCCGGGAACCGAAAATCAGCTTCCCGCTCCGTGGTTCCAGGGCAGTCGCTCATCAGGCGGTCATCTTTGCTTTGGTATCATTTGCGGCCCCGGGCCGGCAGGCCACGGGGTTGCGCTCCAGAAAGGCACCGACATGCTCGAACTCAAAACGCCGCGCGGTCTCGCTGTGCAGGTCCCGGAGACCGAGGCCGAGGATCCGTCGCCCAAGTTTGACGTCGCCGACATCGGCGGCATCACGAGCTACTACCGCGACAACGGCTACGTCGTGGTCCGCAATCTGATCGCCAAGGACCGCTGCAGCCAGATCCGCGCGCTGTGGGACACCGAGGTCAAGAGTTTCGACGGGTACATGTACCGCCAGGCCACCGCCAAGGCGGAACGCCACGTCAGGAATGGCAACGGCTGGATCATGAACCCGATCCTCAATCTGCAGAGCGTCAACCCGAGTCATTTTCCGCGTTTTCGCCAGTTCGCCACCGAGAACATCCTGACCGACCGGAACCTGTCGCGGGTCTTCACGGCATTCCTCGGCGACGCACCGAAGATCGTTCAGTCGATGTACTTCGAGGGCAACTCGGCGACCTGGGAGCACCAGGACAGTTATTACCTGGACTCCGAGTCGGTCGGCGAGATGACGGCGGCCTGGATCGCGATCGAGGACATCTCGGCGCGGGCCGGGCGCTTCTTCGTTTGCCCGAAGTCGCACAAGATCCGCCTCGACGACCACAGCCTGTACAACAATATCGCGGAGAACCACGAGGGCTACATCCAGTCCGTCGTGCAGAAGATCCGCGATGAAAAACTGGCCATCCGGGCGCCGGTGCTCAATCAGGGCGACGTGCTGTTCTGGAACGCGTGGACGATCCATGGCTCGCTCGACAGCCAGGACGCCAAGCACTCGCGCTCCTCGATCACCTGCCACGTGATCCCGAACAAGAAGAAGTTCCTGCAGCTGCAGACCCGGACGTTCGACCTTCCGACGGACAAGGTGCAGGACACGTACGTGTTCCGGCCGAAGGACCTCAGCAAGGCGAAGAACCGGCTGATCCTCGGCATCGAATCGACGTTCCCCACGTCGTTTTACTGGCTGAAGAAGAAGGCCATCCTGCACGCCATCCGGCAGAAAGCGGGCTGATCGACGCCGGCCAGCCCCGCGCTGCCCGCGGCGCGCCTTTCAGCGAACGCCGCCTTCGCTCAGGAGGCAGCGGTCGACGAACATCACCTCGGCGTTGAACAGGAAGTCGGCGTTCTTCTTCTTCGCGTAGCCGTGGCCCTCGTCGGTCGCCATCATGAACCACGTCGGCGTGCCCTGGGCATTCAGCTTGTCGAGAATCTGCCGGGACTCGGTCCACGGCACGCGCGGGTCGTTCTTGCCCGCCACCGCGAACACTGGCTTGCGCATCGAATCGAGGTGGTTGATGGGCGCGATGCTCTCGAGATAAGCGCGCATCGCCGGATCGCGCTCGTCGCCGTATTCGACCCGGCGCAGATCCCGCCGGTAGGCCTCGGTCCGCTCGAGGAACGTCACGAGGTTCGACATGCCGACGATGGGCATCGAGCAGCGGATGCGATCGTTATAAAGCGAGGCGACGGCCCACGTCATGTGACCGCCGTAGCTGCCACCCATGACGAGAATGCGCGCGGCATCCAGACCCGGATCCGTACCGACCCAGTCGAGCAGCGCACCGATGTCCTTGTAGGTGCTGTCACGCTTGAAGCCATTGTCGAGATTGAGGAAAGTCTTGCCGTAGCCAGAGGAGCCGCGGACGTTGGGCAGCAGCAGCGCAACGCCCAGTTCATCGATGAGGTAGTTCGAGCGGCCGAGGAACGTCGGGCGCGACTGGCCTTCCGGCCCGCCATGAATCGACACGACCAGGGGTCGCCTGCCCGGATAGCGCACGGGGTCGGGACGGTAGAGCCAGCCGCTGAGCTCCAGTCCGTCGAAGCTCTTCCAGTGCACGAGTTCCGGCTCCCTGAAGCGCGACGGATCGAGACCACCGGTCTCGCCCTGCGTCCAGCGCACGAGCGCCGGTTTGGCGACATCGAGGGAGTAGACGTCACCCGGGGCCCGGGCCGAGTTGACGAGGAAACCGAGTTCGTGACTGCCGGGCCGGAACGCGAGACCCGACAGCACGCCGGCGGGCACGCCGGGCACTGGTGTGAGCGCCGATTGGCGTGTGTCCATCACGTAAAGCCGGCTGAACCCCGCCTCGTTGGCGGCGACGGCCAGGTAGCGGCCGTCATCACTCAGTGCGAGGCTGTCGAGACCCCACGTCAGGGACGAACTGAGGAGCGTCGCCACCCGACTTGCCGTATCGACACGCCACAGGCGCGGGAACTCGGAACCACAGTCGCTGAGGAGGAAGAGCGAGCGGCCATCGGCGCTGAATTCCGCCGCCCCGTAGGCCACCGGGCCGTCGGCAGGCTTGAGGGGGCAGCCGGGGACAAAGGACTCCTTCGCACCGGTCGCGACATCGACCAGCCAGAGACGGCTTTCATACGCCGACAGCGTCTCGCTCACGAGCAGCCGGCGGTTATCCGGTGACCACGCGGCGGCAGCCCAGCCACCGCCCTCCACCTCGAGCAGCCGCCTCGTCGACGTCGCCGGGTCGCCCGCCGCGTCGGTCAGCCACAGGTCCGTGTCCTTGTTGTTGCGCCGCGTCGACGAGTATGCGACGAGCGACGAGCGATGGGCCATCAGGTAGTCGTTGTTACGGCTCTTGCCGTCAGTCAGCAGCGTCGTCGCACCGCTCCTCAGGTCCTGGCGGTAGAGCTGGAACCACTCGCCTCCCCCGCTGTCCTTCATCAGCAGGATGGAATGGCCATCGGGCAGAAACCTGCCGCTCGCGACCCGGTCGGCGAAGAACGTGAGCTGCTGGCGGGCACCGCCCGGCGAGCCGATCCGGTGCAGCTGCGCCGTATCGCCGAACCGCGTTGAGATCAGGATCTCGCGGCCCGACGGGTGCCAGTCCTGCAGCGTCGCGGGCCGCGACTCACCGTAGCGCGCCGTGGCCTCGGCGATCGCGACGGGCACCGCCGGCACGTTTTCCAGCACGAAGTTATCACCGGGCGCGACCGTCGCCGGCGGCACGGAATCCGCCGCCAGGACCGCGGCCGGGCCCACCAGCGCGAGGGCAGCGGCCACCCGCGTGACGGCCCCGACAAACGTCATGAAATGCCTCATACGCTCGGGTCTCCTCGATCCCGTAGTCCGCTCGCACACCGTCCCTCGTCACGCCCGCGGCCTGCCGGCCGTGGCCCGGGACTGCCTACGCTCACCGTGTCACGCGGTACGCGGACCGTCAACGGCCGGCACCCGATGCCGCATCCCGGACAATTCCCCGCCGGTCCGCTCCGCCAAGGCCTCCCGACCGGCGCGGCCGGTCAGCGGTCGCCGAGGTCATCGAACTCCGGCGTCACCTCGTCACCGTCGAGGCCGGGAAAGGGCTTCTGCCGCGCCTCGAACCGTTCGCGCGCCCCGGGCCGTGTCAGGGCGCTGTCCAGGGCAGTGCTCAGCTCGTAGGCATCGACGTCGTAGCCGCGGTCGCGCATCGCCGCGGTAAATGCCTCGACGTGCGCCGCACCCACCTGGTACACGCCGGGCGCGAAGTCCGGATCGATGCCAAGGTCGTCCGGCACCTCGTACGACTGCCGGCAGCCCGCGGCGTCCGTCGCGTGGTAGTTGCGACAGGACTGTGGCCGCACCGGGTAGATGACGCAGCGCGCGTCACGGAGAAAGGGGCACTTGACGTTCGTCGTAAACCGCTCGTCCGCGCCGATCTCACGCAGCCACGTGCTGTTGGCGCGCACCTCGGCGTAGACGCGCGCGCGCTCGTCGTCGGTCAGCGATCGCTCGACGTAGTCCAGGATCGTAAAGACCTCCACGGGCCGTACATCCACCGTGAAGTGACAGCACCACGCACACCCCGGCCGACACGCGAGCGTGGCAGCGTCTGGCGCGCTCGCCAGACGCGAATCGTGGCGAACCCCTGACCGGAGCTGCGCCCCGACCGGGCCCGCGGTCCCGAGCTCGTCGGCGGCCAGCGCCTTCTCGTGCCGAAGGATCTCGCGGACGAGCGCGACGTCGAGCGTGAATTCCATCGTGCCTGCCCCGTTGCCGTTGCCGTTGCCTTGACCGCTGGCACCGTCACTGCCGATCACAAGCCGGCGCCGGTGCGGCGCACGGTATACTTTTGCGCATGAGCGAAACCCGCATCCTGTCGATCATCCCGCCGATGACGCAGCTCAATACGCCGTACCCCTCGACGGCCTATCTTACGGGTTTTCTCCGCTCCCGAGGCTTCGCGGCGACGCAGGCCGATCTGTCGATTGCGCTCGCGCACCGGTTACTCTCGGCGCCGGGACTGGTCGCGATTCACGACCGGTTGCGGGACCTGCCGGAGGGACAACACACCGCCGCCACCCGCGGCTTCGTCGGGAATTTCGAGTCCTATCGCGCGACGATCGCCCCGGCCATCCGGTTCTTGCAGGGGCGCGATCCGACGCTCGCGCACCGGATTGCCTCGCGGCTCTACCTGCCCGAGGGACCGCGCTTTGCCGTCATGGACCAGTACGTCGGTGGCGACGAGGCGGGCGGGGATCCGCTCCACTGGGCTTTCGGCTCGCTCGGCCTTCAGGACCACGCGAAGCACGTCGCGACGCTGTTCCTGAACGATATCGCGGACGTCATACGCGACGGCATCGACCCGCGCTTCGAGTTCGTGCGCTACGCCCCGTCACTGGCCGCGAGTCAGCCGACCTTCGACCATCTGCACGAAGCCCTTGGCGCACCGTACACCCTCGTCGATGAATTCCTGCACGACCTGACCCTCAGGGCGCTCGATGAGCACCGGCCGACGCTCGTGCTGCTGACGGTACCCTTCCCCGGCAATGTCTACGGCGCGTTTCGCATTGCCCAGTCGATCAAGCGGCGGGATCCGTCCGTCGTCACCGCGCTTGGCGGCGGGTATTGCAACACCGAGCTCCGGTCGATGACTGAGCGTCGCGTGTTCGACTACGTCGACTTCGTGACGCTGGATTCGGGCGAGCGGCCACTGCTCGCCCTGATCGAGCACCTCGAGAACAAGCGTCCGGTCGACGCGCTGGTGCGCACCTACACGAAGAGTCACCACTACGTCGACTGCAAGGAGCCCGATATCGCGTTCTCGGAGAGCGGCACGCCGACGTATGCCGGCCTGCCGCTTGACGACTACCTGTCGTTGCTCGACATGCTGAACCCCGTCCACCGGCTGTGGTCCGACGGCCGCTGGAACAAGGTGACCGTCGCGCACGGCTGCTACTGGAAGCAATGCAGCTTCTGCGACGTGAGCCTCGACTACATTTCCCGCTACGACGTGGCCGCCACCGACGTGCTGCTCGGCCGTATCGAGTCCCTGATCAGGGAAACCGGCCAGACGGGCTTCCACATCGTCGACGAGGCGGCACCACCGAAGGCGCTCAAGGCGATGGCCAGCGCCCTGCTCGAGCGACGCCTCGACATCTCCTGGTGGGGAAACATCCGCTTCGAGAAGTCCTTCGATGCCGATCTCTGCCAGTTGCTGGCCGACAGCGGCTGCATCGCCGTCACCGGTGGGCTCGAGGTCGCGTCCGACCGGCTGCTGAAGCTCATGAAGAAGGGCGTGTCGGTGGAACAGGTCGCCCGCGTCACGCGCGCGTTCTCCGACGCCGGTATTCTAGTCCATGCGTACCTGATGTACGGTTTTCCGACCCAGACGGTGCAGGAGACGGTCGATGCCCTCGAATACGTCCGTCAGCTGTTCGCGGCGGGCTGCATCCAGTCCGGCTTCTTCCATCGCTTTACCTGCACCGTGCATTCGCCGGTGGGCAGGCATCCCGAGCAGTACGGCGTGACGCTCTCGCCGCCACGGCATGCCCCGTTCGCCAGTAACGACATCAATTTCACCGATGACACTGGCGTGGACCACGACCGATTCGGCAAGGGCCTGCAGAAGGCGCTCTTCAATTACATGCACGGCCTCGGGCTCGATATTCCGGTGCACGAGTGGTTTGCCCCGGAGGTGCCGCCGTCCGCCAAACGCAGCCACCGGGGCGCAGGCCCGGTGGTGCCGCGGACCTCGGTGCCGCCAGACTTTATCGAGCGGGCGCTGGGCTGAGACCCGCCGCCGGGGCTACGCGCGCCCGAGCCGCCCGTCGGACTGGTAGGAATTGATGACGATCCCCGAAGGCAGGGCCTGGCTCTTCGTGAGCTTGAAGGCGCGCGGCAGGGTGCCCTCGGCAAACAACCGCTTGCCGATGCCGAGCAGCACCGGGTACACGATCAGCATGAGTTCATCCACGAGCCCGTGCTGCAGCAGCAACGACGTGAGCGTGGAACTGCCGGCAAGAATAAGGTCGGGCCCGTCCGTCGCCTTGAGACGGCCGGTATCCCCGACGATGTCCGGCCCAAGGGCCTTGGCCGGCCCCCAGGTGAGCGACTCGGCACGGTTCGTCGCTATATATTTCGTGGCGGCATTGATCCCATCGGCCAGCGGACTACTCGGCGCGGTCGGCCAGAACCCGGCCCATAGATCGTAGGTCCGCCGGCCGAGCAGGAGGTCGTAGGATCCGCCGTAGGCGGCCACCATCGCTTCGCGGCCGGCCAGCGTCCGGTAGGGGACGGTCCATTCGCCATAAGGAAAACCGCCTTCATCCGCGGAATGCTGGATCACGCCGTCGAGTGAAATATGCTCGAAGACCTTCAGCTTTCTCAATCAACTCTCCGCGTATGTCAGACCGACCGCAGACCGGCGACCGCGGTGCCACCGGGGAAACGCGACGGTGCTCACTTGCGATGCGTGCCGCACTGCGGTTCGCGCGCCGTGACGACGCCACCTGCCTGCAGCTCGGCCCATTCCGCGTCCGTGAAAACCCGTGACCGCGTGTGGAAGGCCTTGCCTTCCGGCCCCTCAAGCGAAAACGTGCCGCCAAATCCGTCGATCACATCGATGATCAACTGCGTGTGCTTCCAGTACTCGTACTGCGATTTACTGATGTAGAACGGACACCCGCCGATCTCACCGAGGAGTTCGTCGCCGGCACCGGTGGCGATTTCGCCCGGCAGGTAGCAGTTGGCGGCGCTGTTATCGCAGCAGCCGCCGGACTGGTGGAACATCAGCGCACCGTGCTTCGCCTTCAGGAGCTCGATCAGCTCAAGGGCGGCAGGCGTTGCAGTAACACGCTCGATCACGGCGTCACCCTAGAAGAAGCCGAGTTTCTTCGGGCTGTAGCTGACGAGCAGGTTCTTGGTCTGCTGGTAATGATCCAGCATGACCTTGTGGGTTTCGCGACCGATACCGGATTCCTTGTAGCCACCGAACGCGGCGTGCGCGGGATATGCGTGGTAGCAGTTCGTCCAGACCCGGCCGGCCTTGAGCCCGCGCCCCATCCGGTAACAGGTGTTGCCGTCCCTCGACCAGACCCCGGCGCCAAGCCCGTACAAGGTGTCGTTGCCGATCGCGAGCGCCTCCTCCTCGGTGCGGAACGTCGTAACCGCGAGCACGGGCCCGAAGATCTCCTCCTGGAAGAGGCGCATCTTGTTATGACCCTTGAACAGGGTCGGCTGGACGTAATACCCACCCGCAAGGTCTCCCGGTAACGTCGCCTGCGCGCCGCCCGCCAGCAGCTCCGCGCCTTCCTGCCGGCCCAGCTCGAGATAGGTCAGGATCTTGGTCAGCTGCTCCTTCGACGCCTGAGCGCCGATCATCGTGTCGGTATCGAGCGGATTGCCCTGCTTGATCGCGGCCACGCGGGCAAGGACCCGCGCTATAAATCGGTCGTAGATCGAGTCGTGTATCAGTGCGCGCGACGGGCAGGTGCACACCTCGCCCTGGTTGAAGGCGAATAGCACCAGACCTTCGATCGCCTTGTCGAGGAAATCATCGTCCGCGGCGGCGACGTCGGCGAAGAAGATGTTCGGTGACTTGCCGCCCAGTTCCAGGGTGGCCGGGATGAGGTTGTTGGCAGCGGCCTGCGCGATCACCCGACCCGTCGTCGTCGAGCCCGTAAAAGCGATCTTGGCGATACGCCGGCTCTGGGCCAGCGGCAGACCCGCCTCCCGGCCAAAGCCATTAACGATATTCAAGACACCGGGCGGCAGAAGGTCCGCGATCAGTTCGGCGACGAGCAGGATGCCAATGGGCGTCTGTTCGGCCGGCTTCAGCACGACGGCATTGCCAGCAGCGAGCGCCGGCGCGAGCTTCCACGCCGCCATGAGGATCGGGAAGTTCCAGGGAATGATCTGGCCGACCACGCCCAGCGGCTCGTGGAAGTGGTAGGCGACCGTCGTTGGGTCGATATCACTGAGCGCGCCCTCCTGTGCCCGAACGCAGCCCGCGAAGTAACGGAAATGATCTATCGCCAGCGGGAGGTCCGCATTCAGGGTTTCGCGGATCGGCTTGCCGTTATCAACGGTCTCCGCGTACGCAAGACGCTCAAGGTTGGCTTCAAGGCGGTCCGCAATCCGCAGGAGGACGTTGGCGCGCTCGGCCGCGGGCGTCTTCCCCCAGCCGTCGGCTGCCGCGTGGGCCGCGTCGAGCGCAAGCTCCACGTCTTCCGCCGTCGACCGCGCTGCCTTCGTGTAGGCGGTGCCCGAAATCGGCGTGATCACGTCAAAGTAGCCGCCCTTGACGGGCGCTATCCATTTGCCACCGATGAAGTTGTCGTACTTGGCCTTGTACTGAACCTTGGCCTCAGCAGTGCCGGGCGCTGCGTAGATCATGATCGTCCCCTCGTGTCGGTGGTCATTGCGGTTAACGGCGAATGCGGCGCACGACGCCGTGAGTCGCTTTCGGGTCCGATCATCACCCATTTCGCTGCGTTTGCGAACACCGAACTCCGGCTGGGCAAGCCGCCGCCGATGTGCGCCTGCAGCAACTTCTGGGGCAGCCCTCGCACGGTCGATGGGCATCGGCTGAAGGACGTCCCGATCGTCAGGACCGTGGTTACGGGCGAGACAATGTAGGCGCGGGCCATAACGCCAGGCGCGATCCGTGCTTGCCGCCGCGAGCAACTGCGCAACGGTGCTTGCCATCGCAGTGACCGCTCTGCTGGTTGCGAGTCCTGCATCGGCAGGCGAGCAGGTGTCTCATTCCCTTTCGATTGTTCGCCGGACCGGTAATGTTCTTTTTCATTTGGGAAAAAACGCTCGACTCCGCTTGTCCCGTCAGACCTACCGTCGAAAAATCGCGCTCGTAGTTCCATTGGAAAATATCGACCGTAGGAAAATTCGTCCTACTGCCGTCTATCGTCTGCAGTGTCAAGTTCGCCTCTTCGTTGGGCCCTGGACAAATTCATCGACGATGAAGTCGAACCGGAGCTACTCCGTTCACTGACAGTCTCACGCTGGTGAAATCAGCGGCACCTTCGGAAAGTAGCCTGCGTACCGGCGAGCGTCACGCGTCCACACGCTTGGCGACGGTCGTTCTACGCCCCGCACGATCGGAGACGGCGAACAGCCGGTTCGACCGCCCAAGGGCGACAGGCTGGATCCGGTTCCCGAGCCGGTGGTTGTCGATCGGCAACTCGCCGTCGTCGAGGTCGCGCTTCAGTGGGACACAACGGTCGAGGCTGTACGTGATCGCCTATGACGCCACTGCCGATGGTGCCAAAAACGGGCGCCGATCAGCGGCCGACAATCACATCAAGGCTGACAACCCGCTTTCCTATTGGCGCCTTGGTATTTTTCCCACCCGCTCGACAAGCTGGCTTTCAATTGTCTCCGACACTTATAAGCGTCTGAAACTGTTTGTTTTTTCCTAAGCGTACAAACAACTTACCGTCAGATCTACCGCCAAAACTTTCCGCTTGAGGGCGATAGACGGCGATAGATGCCGAAAGAGTCGAAGCCGCCGAAGGCACAGGACGTAACCAACGTTCAAGAGATCATTTGCCGCCGGGAAGTCCCGGCACATTTCGGGCGTCGATAACCGCAGTGATCTGGCCGCGTCCGTCAGCCAATCGCCTTTGTTCACCGTTTAGCTGCCATTGTATTTTCAGACATCGAGCACCTAGAAGGCCTACCGCGCCTCACGCTTGAATTGCAGATGCATCCGTGTTCGGCCAAAACGGCCCAGGAGTTAGTAATTCTAGGCCTTTTGTCTAATATAGACTTTTTGTCTAATCCCGAGAATAATCATCCGATGAAAGAGGATCCCGTCGACCGCTACATCCCGATCGCGGAGGCAATAGCACGTCTGCTCGCCCCGAATGCTGAGGTTGTTATCCACGACCTCTCCAAAGGCGAAATCGCGCACATCGCCAACTGCTTCTCCAAGCGCCGAAGCGGCGATTCGTCGCTGACCGAAGTTGCCGACCTGGACCTGCGGCAACCGGTGATCGGGCCCTATGCCAAGACCAATTGGGACGGCCGGCGCCTCAAATCGGTATCCGCCGTGCTTAAGGATCGCCGCGGGAAGCCTGTCGGGTTGCTCTGCATCAATCAGGACATCGAGGCGTACTCGCAAGCGGTAAAGCAGCTGTCGGCCCTGATATCCCTGCCCGAGCGACACGAAGCGGCAACAACGATCTTCCCGGGAGATTGGCGCGAGTCTATCAATCAGAGGGTCTCCGCGTTGCTGAGCGAACGCAACGCCACCGTTGCGGGCCTGATGACTGACGACGTGAGTTCTTTGATTGCGGAACTTGATAGTGGCGGGATCTTCGGGATCCGCCACGCGGTGACCTACGTCGCCAGCATCCTGAGTATCTCACGAGCAACGCTGTATCAGCGCCTCAAGACCATCCGCGCGGGAGCATCCCGTCAATCGCCGAACCGAGGAACTACCCGTGCCAAGACCAAAGCGTAATTTTCAACTCGAGGTCTACTTCTCCAAGTGGGAGTTCGCCGCCCGATATCACCTGACGGCATCGGATGCCCAGAGCATCAGCCTGCGGGAACTCCTCGCCTATGCTTCGCCCGCTGATCGTGAACGATTCCAGGAACTGCATCTAGGCTACACGCAGACATTTGGCGCACCGACGCTGCGTGCTGCCATTGCAGCGACCTATGATTCATTGGCGGCCGAGGACATTCTTTGCTTTGCAGGTGCCGAAGAAGCGATCTACGTCGCGATGCAGGTCTTGTTGTCGCCTGATGACCACTGCATCGTCATCACGCCCAATTACCAGGCCGCGGAAACACTCCCACTGTCGATTTGCTCGGTGTCAGGGGTGCCGCTCGACGAAGAGAACGGCTGGGCGCTTGACGTTGATCGAATCAGGGCAGCGTTACGCCCGAACACGAAACTCATCTCAATCAACTTCCCGAACAACCCCACGGGCGCCATTGCCTCGCACGCGGCGTATGCCGCTCTCGTGGAACTGTGCCGCTCACGCGGCATCTGGCTATTCAACGACGAAGTCTATCGATTGATCGAACGCGCTCCGGAACTGCGCCTGCCACAGGCCGCCGATACGTATGAACGCGGCATATCGCTCAATGTGATGTCCAAGTCCTATGGACTACCGGGTCTGCGAATCGGTTGGCTCGCAGCACGCGACCGGGATTTCCTGCTCCAGTGCGAACGGTACAAACATTTTCTCTCGATCTGCAATTCGGGACCCTCGGAGGTACTGGCTGAGATCGCGCTTTCAGCCCGAGAGCCAATTCTTGCGCGAAACCGCGGGATCGTCCGTCAGAACGTTGCGCTGCTCGGCGAATTCTTTGCGAGGTTTCCGGGGTTGTTCGATTGGCGCGAACCGGACGGCTCCTGCGTGTCATTCGTCCGTTACCGGGGAACGGATGGCGTCGAGACGTTCACGCGCCGCCTCGTCGAGGAAAGTGGTGTTTTGCTGCTGCCTGCGAGCGTCTACCGCTCGGATCTGGGACCGGTCCCGGCGGACCGGTTCCGCATCGGCTTTGGCCGATTAGGACTATCCCAGGGGCTCGAAGTCATGCGCGATTGGCTGGTTCGGAATGCCCGATGAGCGACCCGCTGTCGACCTACGCGCTCAAGGACATCAAACCCCTCCTCCAGCCTGGCGAAGTCATCGCCGCCGTGAAGGAGGCACTGATTCGGCACTCCGCCGGTGAGGTGCAGTCCCCACTGCCTGGGCAACTCACCTTCCCCGAGGTCAACGGCGACTGCCACATCAAGTATGGACATATCCGGGGCGCGGACCAGTTCGTCGTCAAGATTGCGACGGGCTTCTACGACAATCCGCAAAGTGGCCAACCCGTAAACAACGGTCTGATGCTGCTGTTCGATGCCAGGACGGGCGCGCCTCGGTGCCTTTTCCAGGACGAGGGCTGGATGACGGCATGGCGCACGGCGGCAGCTGTGGCCCTGGCGGCGCACTGCCTTGCGCCGCGACCGGCACCTCGCGTTGGCATCATCGGTACCGGACAGCAGGCGCAGCTCGCCACGCAGTGGGTCGCGGTGGTCCTGCCGGGGGCCACCTTCATGCTCCTCGGGCGGGATGCATCTCGAACGCGCGAAACCGCCGATCGCTGCGGCGCGCGCGTGGCATCGTCCATGGCATCGCTCCTATCAAACAGCGATATCGTGATTACGACGACGCCCGCAGCGCACGCGCTGTTTGCTGCTGAAGATGCACACCCGGGCCAGCATTTCGTTGCGGTTGGCGCCGATGGACCGGAAAAGCAGGAGCTACCGCCGCAACTCTTCGCGAGAGCGGGCGTCATACTGACCGATGATCGTGCACAGTGTCTTGCGCTTAGTGACTTCGGCCGGGCGGTCAGAACGGGCGTAGTCCTCGCCGACTCCGATCGAGCCTTCGGCGATATGCTCGGCGCCAGGTTCACCCTCGAGCGCAAACCCGCCGACATCACGATCGTAGACTTGACCGGACTTGCCGCGCAGGACATTGCAATTGCCAATCTTCTTTTTGGCAAGCTCCAGGAGCAAGCTCACCAATAAGAGCCATTTATTTGCTCACGAGTTGGACAATGTCCGGCTGAGAGCCGTTGGTGTCGGTGCGAATCGGGTTTTTGCCAGTTTTGCCCTAGATTCCGACGGTTCGGATTGACAGCGAACCGTGGCAAACTTTGTAGGCAGCCCCCTCACTCCTACTCAATTGTCTCCGGGACTTTTAACCTGTTGTTTCGGCGAGTGGAATTTTCTTGTCCGCCACAACTTACCGTCAGAATTACCGACAAACACTGCCGCTTGAAGGCGATAGATGCCGATAGATCTCGAAAGCCCCCCGGCGGCAGACAATGGGGCGGGCCATAAATTCTCGGTTTCGCTCACGCCTCCGATTCGAACAAAAGCTGCAGAAACCGGGCTGGCGTGAGAACGGGAATGCCTTCATGGACAGCCAACTCCAGAAGATCGCCGTCACCACTGATGATCGCATCGGCCTGTCCAGTCACAGCCAGCGCGAGAAACTTATCGTCATCCGGATCACGGGAAATTCCAGTCGCTGTTCCGGCGTCCTCATGCCAAAGCGCCAGTTCAACCAGTTCGGACAGGAACACGCTCCAGGACTCCGGCTCACGGTACCGATCGAACTTGGGCCGATCGAGCCGGGACGCCAGTTCACCGAACGTCGATTCCGACAGCAATATGTCGATGCCGCGATCCAAAACGGCATCGACCAATTGGCGTGCCGTTCCGGTGGGGGAGATCAGCGCTGCAATCCAGACGTTGCTGTCAATGACCAGCCGTTCAACTTTCATCCGCGAGCAGCTTGTCCAGCGAGCCCTCGTTCATGCCATGAGCGGCCGCGTATTCGCTGGCGCGCTGCATGGCCTGACGCATACGCTCACGCGCAATACGCTGCCGACGGGCGTAGCTCTCGGCCGAAATCACCACTACGGAGGGACGGCCATTTCGGGTGATGCTGACGGGCTGGCGCTGGGCGGCTTCCATCACTTCGCCAAACCGGTTCTTGGCTTCAAGGGCGGTTATGCTTTTCATGGCAGCCATAATAGCTGTTATGGACAGAACAGTCAAAGTAAACGGATATATGTTAAGTTCGGCCGGGTCGGCGTCGAACCACGTCTAGCCGGTTCGAGTGCCTAAGCCTGCGTTCACAATGGACGCCGACCGTCGTCGCACGTGTGGATTCGGGTCGCGCAAAAGCCGATATTCCTTCTCCATCTTCCGCGCCCGTTCATACCGCCTCACGACAAGATGTCCTCCAGCGTCTCGACGAAGTGCGTGGGTTGCCCGAGCATCATGAGATGGCCGGTTCCCAGTTTCGCTAAAGCCTAGCCCCCCACCGATCACCTGACATCTAGAGGCCACACTTGGCGGCTCAAGGTTCCGATGTTGACATCCCCAAAGACTCGCGTGCCGGACAGTGACCTTCGCAACTGCTAGAAATGGATATCCACGATGGTGACGTCCCCAGAAACGTCCGGCGTCCCACCGCCGCAATCAAATCGCACACGCGCCCCAAGCATCGCCACCGCGACGGTTCCCGAAGCGCTTGCGACGCTTCACGTGAATCCTGATACAGGACTCACGCAGGCTGAGGTCGATATACGGCGCAAGCAGCACGGCTACAACGAGGTCGCTGAAAAAAAGGGGCACCCAGCCTTACAATTCTGAAAAAGTTTTGGGGAATCTCTGCGTGGATGCTCGAACTGATCATGGTTCTATCAGCCGTGCTCAGGAATTATACCTACCTCGCGGTCGTGAGCGCGCTGCTGATTGTCAACGCCGTACTGCGCTTTACTCAGGAACAGCGAGCCGCTGGTGTCGTAGAGGCTCTGCGCAAGCGCCTGCAGGTCAACGCTCGTGTCTTTGCGCTGCTGATGGACCTCACCAAGGTGCCGCTGTTCCGCCGTCTGCAGATCGTCTGACCCTCTCGCCGATCAGCCGCGGAAGATATCGAAGGGTTCGATCTTCAGCACCTTACGCACCCCGACGTAGCCGGAGATCACTGCGATCAGCAACACCATGCCAAACGCCAGCGCGAGGTTCCAGTAGGTGATCGTCGCCGCGTAGTACGGCGACAGGCTTCGCGCGGCGGAGATGGCGAGCGTCACGAGCAGTATCCCGAGACC
>CAITAM010000293.1 GCA_903890265.1 uncultured Pseudomonadota bacterium
GATCGCCATGGCCAAAAACTGCACCCCAGGTGCCGCTGCCACCGTCGTGGCCCCCACGGTCTTCCCAGCCCCGGCCCCTGCCGGCGCCCTCAACCTCAGCCCTCAGCAAAAACAGGCGTTTACCGCCATTTTGCAGCAGCTGGGGCTCTAGGGCCTGGGGCACCCCTGTGCACATCCCGCGAACCACTGTCGGGGTCGAGGCACAAATGGGGCGAAAACAGTTGGTACCAGAAGCCGCCGTCGTGACCTGGGTCATGACGGCGGCCCGGCCGCAAGGGGCGCGCGTCCAATGAGCGCACCGCGGCACAAGAACTTGCGACAATCACACCAGCGGCCGGCATTGGGGCCCCAGAATACCAGTGGCACCACTGCTCGGCCGCCTGGCGGTCGCGAGCACAGCGGCGCAGACCAGGCCGTGGCAGACACGGCTGAGGAGGGCGACCGCGAGTCCGTCGTCGAGACGGACGACGAGGAGGCCGTCATCGACCTGACCGAGGGGATGGTTGACAGTGACGGCAGGCATTCAAACCTGAATGAGCAGCAACACGGCCACGTCAGCCCACACACAGGCGAGAGCGATGACGAGGAGCTGCAAGACGAAGAAGACGCACGGGCGGACCTGCCCGATCTGCCCGACCTTGACGATGGAGGCGGCGAGCAGCCGGTAGCACCGGCAGCGCCGCGCGTCCCGCGCCGGCAGGCTGGCAAGCCCAATGCGCAACGCGAGTGGCCCGGGAGCCGCCTGTGGGTTGTTAAGATCAACGCCAATGGTCTGTGTGGACGGGCCAATGGCAAAATCGCAGCGCTTAGGGTGCTGTTGCAACAACGCAGACTCTTTGGGCGTGCGTACCCTGACGTGGTGGTGATCAGCGAGCTGGACTTGCCGTCGGGGACGGCAGTGTCCTTTGACATGCTGCTGGGCGACGCCATTCGGCGGCGGTACGACATTGTCTGGACGCTGCGTTCGGTGGACCACAAGGGCGAGCCCCTGATGGCCACGCGTGCTGGGCGGACGGGCGGCGGCGTTTGCATCCTGATCAACAAGCGCCTGCACATGGGCGTGAGCGAATTCCACGTGCCCGTCAACCCGGAGAATGCAAAGTGGCTGCACGGCCACGTCACGGCGGTGCGCCTGGACCCCATTGTGCCGCCAGCCGGGAAACCACCGCCAGCGTGGCAGCCCCGCCGCCCCATCATCATCATTGCCGCGTACGTACCGCCGTACCACGGCAAAGAGTGGGGCACCAACGAGTTACGGGCCACGTTATTTTCCGCCATCCACGCCGCACAAGAGGCCGTCCGTCGGCTGCGGCAAGTCGAAGACGTGTTTGCGCTTGTTGTGGCCCACACGAACGCCCATGACGGTGGCTGCGAGGTGCCATTGCACTTGCCAGGCGTGTCTGACACCGCTATTACCGACGGGCTGATGGCGTGGCAGCAGCGCATGCAGCAGCCGCGCTGGCGGCAAAAACAAAATGGGCAGCGTATTCAGCGCGGCCCACGAACTGGCGCTCGGTTGCGGCAGGCGGCCGATGGTCAGCTGATATTGCAACGCAGTTTATGTGCTGCGGCGGCCGAGGCCAGCGACGACGGGCGACGGTTTGCACAACTGTCGGCCACGGCGGGGTTCATCTCGGTTGATGGCATCACTGACCACCGTCAACCTACATCGTACACGGGTTGTGCGGCCTGCACCAAGCAGGAGATCCGTTGCACCCATACCAAATCAAAGCGCCATGCGATCCACGACGTGATCATGGTGCCGTCAGTGCTTGTTTGGCAGGCCGTATCGGCACCCTCGGGCGGCGCAGGGCTCATTCGAGCGCGTACGCACCGGGGCGGTCGGGGCCGCTCGGCCTGGGTGGCAGCGGTGGACCACTGTGTGACCATGGCCCGCTTGTTTGTCGGCCCCGCGCAACAGCAACAGCCGCAAGACGCCGACGCAGCGTCAGCCGCCAGCGCGGCCGCCGTGGCATTGACCAAACGCAAACCGCGCACCCGTCGCTCCGACAACCTGCTGATCAAGTGGAAGGAGGGCCAAGCGGTGGCCAAGCAATGTGATGAGAACATGTTTGCGCTCCTGCAAGCAGACATGGACATGGATGACCTGGATGCGGCAATGGTCCAAGCGGCGTGCGATGCGCGCACCTCTGGGACAGACGTGCGGACCAACCTCGAGAAGGCACAGCCGGTCACCGAGGTCGGCAAGTACAGCGCTGTGCGCCAGGCCAATCGCATTTACAACAAGGCCGTCGACATGCTTTGCAAGGCGCTGCAGGCGCGACAAGCACTCGAGGGCGAAGGGCACATCGATGCCAAGCAACAGCGCAGGCAAAAGCAGCAACCGCAGCAGCGCGTAGGTGGCCCGGTCGACAATGACCAAGAACGCGAGAAGGCCACGGTGGATGTGAGGTCGGCCCGGCAGGCCGTCACTCGCGCGCTCGCACGGCTGCGCA
>CAITAM010000294.1 GCA_903890265.1 uncultured Pseudomonadota bacterium
CCGGATCGGCGGCGGCGGCCCGTCGCCCGGTCGCGCGGACCGCCACCTGGCGCAGCGCTTCCTGGACCGCCGGCGATTTCGCACCGACCTCACCCGCGACGACCACCTCGTAGGGGTTGACGGGCGCCGCCGGAGACGCCAGCGCAAGACCAAGCAACAGGGGCGCCAGCAGGCTCCACAGCAGGCGCCGCGTCGCGTCGTGTTTGCTCAGACCTGGATTCATCGGACGGTGGGGGACCGGGCTCGGGCGGATGCCGGGTAGTGGGTAGTGCGTGTAAACTACCATACAAGGCGCCGCCCGCTGGCGTCACAGGATGATGTGAATGAGCGACGATCGGCAGCCCGTGACGTACCGGGATTCGGGCGTGGACATCGATGCCGGCGATGCGCTCGTGGAGCGGATCAAACCGCACGCCAAGCGGACCATGCGCGCCGAGGTCCTCGGTGGGCTGGGTGGCTTTGGTGCACTCTTCAAGGTACCGCTCGATCGCTACCGGGAGCCGGTTCTCGTTTCCGGTACGGACGGCGTTGGCACGAAGCTCAGGCTCGCCATCGATCTCAAGCGGCACGATTCGGTCGGCATCGATCTCGTGGCCATGTGCGCCAACGACGTCGTGGTCAGCGGCGCTGAACCGCTTTTCTTCCTCGATTACTACGCGACGGGCAAGCTTGCGGTCGGCACGGCCGAAGCCGTGATCGCCGGTATCGCCGAGGGCTGCGTCCGCGCAGGGTGTGCGCTGGTTGGCGGAGAGACGGCGGAAATGCCGGGGATGTACCACGGCGACGATTACGATCTTGCCGGTTTCTGTGTCGGCATCGTCGATCGGCCGAAAATCCTCGACGGCGCCACCACCCGTGCCGGTGACGTGGTCATTGGCTTGTCGTCCTCCGGCGCACACTCCAACGGGTACTCGCTGATCCGCCGGGTGCTGGCGCTTGAGGCGGCGAGGCTGCCGGCGGCGCTCGATGGCCGGCCGCTCGCCGATCGCCTCATGGAACCGACCCGCATTTACGTCAAGTCCGTGCTCGGGCTGCTCGCTAACGTCCCGGTTGCGGGCCTTGCCCACATCACGGGCGGCGGGCTGCTGGATAACATCCCGCGCGTCATTCCCGATGGGCTCGAGGTTGAACTCAATCGCCACGCGTGGCAGCGCCCTGAACTCTTCGACTGGCTCCAGGCCGCCACCAAACTCGATGACACCGAGATGCACCGGACGTTCAACTGCGGGATCGGCATGACGGTGCATGTCGCGCCGGAGCACGTCGATACGGCGCTCGCGAACCTGCGCGCCGCCGGTGAAGAAGCGCAGGTCATCGGCACGGTCGCCACCGGCAGCCGCGGCGTCGTGCTCGTCTGACGACCGTGACATCGCCCGTGCGTGCCGCGATCCTGCTGTCGGGCACGGGCTCGAATCTGGTGGCCATCGCCACGTCCGTCCGTGCAGGTCGCCTGCCGCTAGACCTCTGTCTCGCCCTCTCCGACCGTCCCGCGGCCGCAGGACTGGCCCGCGCGACGGAATTCGGCATGCCCACCTGCACGGTCGCCGTGCGTGACTTCGCCGATCGTGAGGCGCACGAGGCAGCGGTTGCCCGGGCGATCGACGAGGCCGGGGCCGAACTCGTGATCCTGGCCGGCTACCTGCGCATCTTTTCCGCATCCTTCGTGGCGCGCTATGCCGGACGGCTGATCAACCTTCACCCGTCCCTGCTGCCGGCCTACCCCGGCCTGCACACGCACGAGCGGGCCCTGGCGGCGGGCGACCGGCTGCACGGCACAAGCGTGCACTTCGTCACGGCCGAACTCGACGGGGGCCCGCTGATCGCCCAGGCCGAAGTGGCGGTGACGGCGACCGACACGGCCGACACCCTCGGCGCCAGGGTGCGGCGCGCCGAGCACCGGCTGTACCCTACGGTCCTTGGCTGGTACGCGACCGGGGCCCTTCGCCTGCGCGGCGAGACCGTGGAACTCGACGGCCTGCCGCTGGCCGCGCCGGTGCGCTTTCGCGCCGAGATCCCGACGTGAGAGCCGGCTGCCTCGTCCTGCTCGCCGCGGTGGCCTGCCTGCCCCTTGGCCGCGCCGGGGCCACCGAGCCCGGGCCGCTGCGGCCGCACACGGTGCTCTACCGCGTCCTCGTCAAGGGCATCGGCGCCGGCGACCTCGAACTCAGGCTGCGCGCCGACGGCGCGCCCGGCCAGTACCGGTACGAGTCGGTGCCGCATCCATCGACGCTGGCGCGACTCTTCATCAGCGCGAAGTCCCGCGAGACCAGCAGGTTTCACCTCGGTCCGGACGGCGTCGTGCCGGAGTCCTATCACCTCGATGACGGCGGCTCGCACAAGGATGACATCGTCCTCGGCTACGACTGGGACAAGGCCCGGGTCAGCGGCCGTGCCGCCGGGAAACCCGTCGACCTGCCGGCCACGTCCGGCACACAGGATGTGATGTCGATCCGGGCCGCGATCCTCTACGACCTCGCCGCCGGCAAGAGCCAGGCCGAGTACGCGATGATCGACGGCGACGAAGTGAAGACCTTCGTCTACCGCAGTGCGGGACGGGAGACGATCAAGACGGCGCAGGGGGACTACGACACGCTCGTCTGGGTCAGCGCCCGCAAGGGCTCTGACGGGCACGACAAGACGTGGAAGTACTGGTACGCGCCGGCGCTCGCTTACCTGCCGGTACGTGCGGTGCAACTCGAGGACGGCCGGGAGCGCCTCGTGTTCGAGCTCCGGCGCGCAACGCTCGACTGACCGGCGGATCAGGCTTTGGGTAGGGTGACCCCCTGCTGGCCCATGTACTTGCCGCCACGGTCGGCGTACGACGTCTCGCACACCTCGTCCGATTCGAAGAACAGCATCTGCGCGACGCCCTCGTTGGCGTAGATCTTGGCGGGCAGCGGTGTGGTGTTCGAGAACTCCAGCGTCACGTGCCCCTCCCACTCGGGCTCCAGCGGAGTGACGTTGACGATGACGCCACAGCGGGCGTACGTCGATTTGCCAAGGCATACCGTCAGTACGCTGCGGGGAATCCGGAAGTACTCCACGGTCCGTGCGAGCGCGAAGGAGTTCGGCGGAATGAGGCAGACATCCGCCTGGATGTCGACGAAGCTCTGCGGGTCGAAAGCCTTCGGGTCGACGATGGTCGAGTTGATGTTCGTGAAGATCTTGAATTCGCTCGCACAGCGCACGTCGTAGCCGTAGCTGCTCGTGCCGTACGACACGATGCGGCGGCCATCGGCCATGCGCACCTGTTCCGGCGCGAACGGTTCGATCATGCCCTTGGCCGCCATCCGTCTGATCCATCGGTCCGACTTGATACTCATACCTGCGCTGCACTCTCGTGGTTTGCCTCGGCGCCGAGGCGGAAATTCGCTCGCTGCGGCCCGCGTCTCAGTCGTCGCTCTCGCTGAGGGCGGGAAATGGCCGGTCGTCGCCGACCAGTTCGAGGCGCGCCGCCGCCCGGCGCGCGATGTCGTGGTAGCGCTCGGCGAGGAGGCTGCCGGGCGCGGCGACCACGGTCGGCAGGCCGCTGTCGGCCTGGGACCGGATGGAGGAATCGAGTGGCAGCGAGCCGAGCAGCGGGACGCCGAATTCCGCGCCGAGCCTTTCACCGCCACCGGAACCGAAAATGGCGTCCTCGTGGCCGCAATGGGCGCAGACGTGGGTGCCCATGTTTTCCACCAGACCGAGTATCGGCACGTCGACCTTACGGAACATCTGCAGGCCCTTGCGCGCGTCGAGCAGGGCGATTTCCTGGGGCGTGGTGACAATGACCACCCCGCTCACCGGCACCCGCTGGGCGAGGGTCAGCTGCGTGTCGCCGGTGCCGGGCGGCAGGTCGACGATCAGGTAGTCGAGTTCGCCCCAAAGGGTGTCGCCGAGCAGCTGGAGCAGCGCCTGGGTCACCATCGGGCCCCGCCACACCATGGGCTGGGCGGCATCGATCAGGAAGCCGATCGACATGACCGCCACCCCGTGACTGACCAGCGGCTCGAGCTTCTTGCCGTCCGGCGTGCGCGGCCGCTCATTCTCAAGGCCCATCATGAGCGGCTGGCTCGGACCGTAGATATCGGCATCGAGCAGCCCGACCGAGGCGCCCTGCACGGCGAGCGCAAGCGCAAGATTCGCGGCCGTGGTCGACTTGCCGACACCGCCCTTGCCGGACGCGACGGCGATGACGTTCTTGATGCCGGGCAGCGGCG
>CAITAM010000295.1 GCA_903890265.1 uncultured Pseudomonadota bacterium
GAACCTCTAGGTGGCGGCCGACGTGGGCCCCGGGAGCAGGGCAGCGACCGTCCGGCTACAATAGAGCCGCGCCCGTCGTGGGCGCGAGCCTGCCGGAAAGCCCCATGGACGAGACCAAGCTCCAGCGCCTGCGCGACCGCTACGCGACGGGCGGTGCCTTTGACGCCGAGGACCCGGTGCTGGTGCGGGCCCAGGCCGCCGTGGCCGCGCCCGGTGGCCGGCGCACCCTGCCGTACGCCGGCATCCCGACGCTGCTCGACCTGCCGGCCGCCGAGTCCCTCGCCGGGCTCGACGTCGCGCTGATCGGCGTGCCGATGGACCTTGGCGTGTCGAACCGCGCCGGTGCCCGCTTCGGGCCGCGGGCCGTGCGCGCCATCGAGCGCGTCGGCCCCTACCACCCGGTTTTCCGCACCGTGCCGAAGGCCGTCCTGCGCGCGGCCGACGTCGGCGACGTGCCCTTTCGCAGCCGCTACAGCCTCGAGCAGTCGCTCGAGGACATCGAGCAGTACTACCGCACCGTGGTCGGCGCGGGGGTGCGGCCGCTGTCGGTCGGCGGTGACCACTCGATCACCTACCCGATCCTGAAAGCGGTGGGCGCCGAGCGCCCGGTCGGCCTCGTCCACATCGACGCCCACTGCGACACCATGGGCAGCTACGACGGGTCGAAATTCCACCACGGCGGGCCGTTCCGGCTCGCCGTGCTGGACGGGGTGCTCGATCCCGAGCGGACCGTGCAGATCGGCATCCGCGGCGCCTCGAGCCTCTACTGGGACTTCTCGGTGCAGTCCGGTATGACGGTGATTTCCATGGAGGAATTTGCCGCCACGGGGCTGGAGGCCGTGATCCGTCGCACCCGCGAGGTGGTCGGTGAGGGCCCGGTCTACGTGACCGTCGACGTCGACGGCTTCGACCCGGCGTTCGCACCCGGCACCGGCACCCCGGAGGTCGGCGGCCTGAGTTCGCGGGAAGGCCTTGGCCTGCTGCGCGGGCTGGCCGGGCTGAACGTGGTCGGGGCGGATGTGGTCGAGATCGCCCCGCAGTATGATCCAACGTCCAACACCGCCCAGCTTGGCGCCCAGCTCCTCTTCGAGGAGCTGGCGCTGATGGCGCTGGGCCGCGAACCGGTTACCCAGTGAAGGAGTCCGCCATGAAGAATGAAGACCTTGCCCGTCGGCGCAGCGCCGCCGTTGCCCGCGGCGTCGGCAGTTCGCTCGCCAACGTCTACACCGACCGTGCCCGCAACGCGGAGATCTGGGACGTCGAGGGCAACCGCTTCATCGACTTTGCGAGCGGTATCGCGGTGCTGAACACCGGCCACGTGCACCCGGCGGTCACGGCCGCGGTCGAGGCCCAGCTCAAGCGCTTCAGCCACACCTGTTTCCAGGTCACGCCCTACGAGTCGTACGTGGCGCTGGCCGAGAAGCTGAACGAGCTGGCGCCGATCAGCGGCGACAAGAAGACCCTGCTCGTGACGACCGGCGCCGAGGCGCTCGAGAACGCGGTCAAGATCGCCCGTGCCCACACCAAGCGCCCGGCGGTCATCTGCACCGGCGGCGGCTACCACGGGCGCACGCTCCTGACGCTCGCGATGACCGGCAAGGTGGCCCCCTACAAGCTCGGCTTCGGGCCGTTCCCGGCCGACGTCTACCACGTGCCGTTCCCGATCGCCTACCACGGCACGACCGTCGAGCAGAGCATGGCGGCGATCGATGCGCTGTTCCATGACGACGTCGAGCCGTCACGGGTCGCCGCGATCGTGGTCGAGCCGGTGCAGGGCGAGGGCGGCTTCTACGTCGCGCCGCCGGAGTTCCTGAAGGGCCTGCGCGCGCTGTGCGACCAGCACGGGATCGTGCTCGTGATCGACGAGGTGCAGACCGGGTTCGGCCGTACCGGCAAGATGTTCGCGATCGAGCACTCGGGCGTCGAGCCCGACCTCATGACGATGGCGAAGAGCCTGGCCGGCGGCTTCCCGCTCGCGGCCGTCGTCGGCCGGGCGGCGATCATGGACGCGCCGGCACCGGGCGGCCTCGGCGGCACGTACGCCGGCTCGCCGCTCTCC
>CAITAM010000296.1 GCA_903890265.1 uncultured Pseudomonadota bacterium
ATCTCATCACCGAGAAAACGCAGCGACAGCACGCGCCGGCGGGTCGGGCCACCGACGCCCGCCGAGCCGTGCAGGGTCAGCATGTGGAAGAACACGGCATCGCCCGGCTCGAGCGCCCAGCCAAGGACCGGGTAGCGGAGCGGATCGGCGGCGATATCCGGCAGCTCCGCGAGTTCGCCCGGCTGAAACCATTTCGCCTGGGCGGTCATGAACGTGCGCGGCATGTACCAGGGTCCGCGGTGCGAGCCCGCGATCAGCTCAAGCGTGGACTCGCGCGGCACCGGATCGACCGGGATCCAGGCGCTGACGTTGTCCCGGCCGCTGACGTTGTAGTACGGCTGGTCCTGGTGCCAGGGCGTGCGCTGCGCGGTACGCGGCTCCTTGACGAGCAGGTGGTCGTGGTAGAGCCGGACCGTCGTGCCACCCATGAGCTCGGCCGCCGCCTCGGCGAGGCGCGATTCCCGCACGAGCGTCGCGTACTCCGTGATCCGCTGCCAGTTGCAGAAATCCTCGACGAAGAGGCCGGGATCGCCGGCCGGGCTTGCAATTTGGGCGAAGGGACCGGGCGCCGCGAGGTTGGCTTCGATGCCTCGCTCGATCAGCGCGACCTCGTCGGCCGTGAACAGCCCCCGCAGGCAGACCGCGCCGTCGCGCCGGTACGCCTCCCGCTCGGCCACGCTGGTCACCGTCGCCATGCCTCTGCCCGTCCCGTCACCGGCCCGCTGTCAGGCCGCCGCTATGGTAAAGCCTCCGCAAAGCCTTCGCCTTGGTGCGGCGCATCAGGCGGTCGATTGACTTCAACGTACCCGCGCGTCATCGTCGATCGACGAGCGGGCGGCGCGCGCACGGGGCGCGGTTGCCGCGGGAGATGACGCATGAATGCCGATGCCAAGACCGTCCTCGCCACCGATCATAACGGCCTGACGAGCCTCACGCCGTCGCTGCCAAGCCGGCATTACTACGACGCCGGGCAGTACCAGCGTGAGCTCGAGAAGATCTGGTACCGGCACTGGCTGTACGCCTGCCATGCCCGCGAGGTCCTGGGCGCACGCATGTTCAGGACCGTGGAGATCGGTACCCAGCGCGTGGTCATCGTGCGCGGTGACGACGGCGTGCTGCGCGCCTTCCACAACACGTGCCGGCACCGGGGCGCGGCGCTCTGCACGGAAAGCGAGGGCCGCCTGCAGAGCGGCCACCTCGTCTGTCCCTACCACGCCTGGTCCTACAACCTCGCCGGCGACCTCGTCCGCGCGACGTCACGTCACCTGCCGGAGGGCTTTGACAAGGCCGCGCTCGGTCTCTACCCGGTGGCCGTGAGGGAGTGGGCGGGCTTCGTGTTCGTCTGCCTGAGCCCCGAGCCCCCGCCGTTCGAGCGGTCGTTCACCGACGGGTCCGTGACGCGCCTGGACGGCTGGCCCATGCAGGATCTCGTCGTGGCGCACACGCTCGTGAAGAACATGCGCTGCAACTGGAAGGTGTTCTGGGAGAACTACAACGAGTGCCTGCACTGCCCGTCGGTGCACCCGGGCCTGTCCAAGCTGGTACCGATCTTCTCCCGCGCCCTGATGGAGGAGCGTGACGACCCGGAGTGGGCGGCGAACCGCGCCTCGGGCGATCCCAGGTTCAATGACCCGAAATACCGCGGTGGCCTGCGCGAGGGCGCCACGACCTGGTCGCGCGACGGCATCTCGCGCGTGGCGGGCTTTGCGCTGCCGCCCGAGGACCGGGAGGCCGGTCACGTCTACATCACGATCCTGCCGACCATGTTCATCGCGGCACACGTCGACTACGTCCGCACCGTGCGGCTGCGTCCGCTCGGACCCGAGGAAACGGAGCTGCGGGTCGAGTTTCTGAGCACCCCGGAAATACTCGCCGATCCCGCCTTCGATCTGGCGTCCGTCGTCGAGTTCACGAGCGAAGTCATGCTGGAGGACGCGGGGGTCGCCGAGCTCAATCAGCAGGGCCTGCGTTCCATCGCGCACGAGGTCGGCGTGCTGATGCCCGAGGAGTACGCGGTCTACAACTTCCAGCGCTGGGTGACCAGCGAGCTCTCGCGGCCCTGACCATTGTCCGCCGCGGCGCGCGGCGGCATCGGCAGGGCAGGGCGGGGCTGGCGGTGCCCCGCCCGGAGCGGTCAGCGGGCGAGCTTGGCGGCCTGCCCGCTGATGTAGGTCCACACCAGCGTCGAGGCCGCGTTGCTGGTCAGTTCCGAGTGATCGAACGGCGGTGAGACCTCGCACAGGTCCATGCCGATGAAGTCGAGGTCGCTCCAGCCCTCGAGCAGCGTCAGCGCCTGAGACGTCGACAGACCGCCCGGCTCCGGTGTGCCGGTGCCCGGCGCGTAGGCCGGATCGAGGCAGTCGATATCGAACGACAGGTACACGGGTGGCGCGCCCGCGGCCTTCAGGCGCTGCCGGAACGCGTCCATCAGCGGCGCGAGCTCGGTGGCGTTGTCGAGGCCACGCAGCTCGCGCGCGGTGTAGATGAGTCCCCCCTTGGTCGTGACGTAGCGCCGGATGGCGGGATCGCCCGCCGAGCG
>CAITAM010000297.1 GCA_903890265.1 uncultured Pseudomonadota bacterium
ACGACCACGTCTACTGGCAGGACAACGTGGCGACCCGGGACGAAGCGTGGACCAACCGCGAAGTGGACCGCGCAGCGGATGCGTATCGCGCCGTGTTCGGCAAGGCCTCCCGGTCGCATTGCGCGGCGGGCTGGCAGGTCAACCCCTACCTTTTCGCGCGCGAGGATGCGCTTGGCATGGACTACGCGAGCGACACGCGCGGCACGCACCCGTTCCTGCCGGTGATGGGCGATGTGGTCGCACGCTGTCCGCAGCTGCCGACCACGCTGCCGACCCTGGACGAACTCATCGGCCGTGACGGGCGCACGGCCGACGACGCGGTCCGGGAGCTGCTCGAGCTCACGCCGGCCGGCGGCCCAAACCACGTCTACACACTGCACGCCGAACTCGAGGGGCAGCGGCTGCAGGCGCTGTTCCGCACGCTGCTCACCCAGTGGCTCGCCCGCGGGCACCGGCTGGTCACGATGGCGACAGCCGCAAGCGCGCTGTCGCGCGAGGACCTCCCGCGTCATCGCGTCGAGATGGCGCCGTTCACCGGCCGCAGTGGCCTGCTCGCAGTCCAGGGCGCCGCCATCGGAGCGCGTTCCGTCAAGTAACGTCAAGGCCACGCGGGTGCGCAAAAGTCGCTCTCCGCGTAAGCATCGCGATAGAATGCTGCGCCGCGGCGACCGGGTCCCGTTCGCCGCCAACCACGCTCGTGCCGCACCCCGTCCGGGTGCCCGCGATCTCTCAGCGAGTGCGCCGCCCTATGTGGATCGTCCGAGTCGCTCTCAGTCGCCCGTACACCTTTCTCGTGCTGGCGCTGGTCATCCTGCTGACGAGCCCGCTCGCGATCCGCAGCACTCCCGTGGACGTGCTGCCGGAAATCAACATTCCGATCGTCACCATCATCTGGCAGTACGGCGGCCTGTCGCCGAAGGAGATGGAGCAGCGCTTCACGAACCAGCTCGAGCGCAACCTGACGACGGTCGTCAACGACATCGAGCACATCGAGTCGCAGACCTACCCGGGTTCGGCGCTGATCCGCGTGTATTTCCGCCCGCACGGCAACGTGCAGGTCGCGCTGGCGCAGATTACCTCGATCTCGCAGACGAACCTGCGGCAGCTGCCGCCCGGCACCACGCCACCGCTGATCGTCATCTATTCGGCCACCACCGTGCCCGTGCTGCAGCTCGCCCTGTCGGGCGAGGGGTTGCCGGAGCAGGTCCTGAACGACACCGCGCAGACCTTCATCCGCGCCCAGCTCGCGACGATCAACGGTGCCTCGGTGCCCTACCCGTTCGGCGGCAAGGCCCGTGTCGTGTCGGTGGACCTCGACATGAACGCGCTGCAGTCGCAGGGCCTGTCGCCGTACGACGTGGTAGGCGCGATCTCGGCGCAGAACCTGATCCTGCCCACCGGCAGCGCGAAGTTCGGCCCGCGCGAGTACGCGATCGAGACCAACACCAGCCCGCAGAGTGTCGCCGAGTTCGCCGATCTCCCGGTGCGCAACCGCAACGGGGCGCTGGTGCGCGTCCGCGACGTCGCGTCGGTGCATGACGGCTTCACGCCGCAGACCAATGTCGTGCGACTCGACGGCCAGCGCGGCGCCATGCTCTCGGTGTACAAGACCGGTCTCGCCTCGACCATTTCGATCGTGGACGACGTGCTCGGCGCGCTGCCGCGCATCATGAACACGGCGCCGAACAAGATCGTGATCACGCCGCTCTTCGACCAGTCGCTGTTCGTCCGTGCCGCCGTCTCCGGCGTCATCCGCGAGGGCGTGATCGCCGCGGCGCTCACCGCGGCCATGATTTTTCTCTTCCTCGGCAGCATCCGCTCGACCCTGATCATCGCGATCTCCATCCCGCTGTCGGTGCTGTGCTCGCTGATGGCGCTCTCGGCTCTCGGCGAAACCATCAACCTGATGACGCTCGGCGGGCTGTCGCTCGCGGTGGGCATCCTGGTGGACGACGCCACGGTGACCATCGAGAACATCGAGCGGCATCTCGGCATGGGCAAGGACCTGCACACCGCCATTCTCGACGGCGCCCAGCAGATCGCGATCCCGGCGCTCGTGTCGACGCTCTGTATCTGCATCGTGCTCGCACCCATGTTCTTTCTCGCCGGCATCGCGCGGTATCTCTTCGTGCCGCTGGCCGAAGCGGTCGTGTTCGCGATGCTGGCCTCCTACGTGCTGTCGCGCACGCTCGTGCCGACGCTCGCGATGTACCTGCTGCGCGCCGAGGACCACGGCTCCGCGCCCACCGGTCCGATCGGCCGGATGCAGCAGTCGTTCCAGAACGGCTTTGAGCGGATGCGCTCGGCGTATTCCGTGGTGCTGAAGCTCCTGGTCGGCAATGCCCGCGCGGTCGCGCTCGTGTTCGGCCTGCTCTGCCTGTGCGCCCTGCCGCTCGCGCTGCTGCTCGGCACGGACTTTTTCCCCACGGTCGATGCCGGTCAGATCCGCCTGCACATGCGCGCGCCGGGCGGGACCCGAATCGAGGAGACGATGCGCCTGGTGGACGGCGTCGGCCACGCGATTCACGACACGATTCCGGAAACGGACCTCGCCCACATTCTTGACAACGCCGGCCTGCCGTACAGCCAGCTGAATACGTCGTTCTCCAACTCGGGGACCATCGGTCCGGTCGATGCCGAGATCCTCATCGCACTGACGCCGAACCGGCACGGCTCGACCCGCGAGTACATGCGCAAGCTGCGCGTCGTGCTCGCCGAGCGTTTCCCGGGCGTCAGCTTCTTCTTCCAGCCCGCGGACATCGTCAGCCAGATCCTGAACTTCGGCGTGCCGGCACCGATCGACCTGCAGGTCGTCGGGCCGGCACGCGATCTCAACTACGACCTCGCGCACCGGCTGGCGCGGGAGGTGGCGGCGCTGCCAGGCGCGGTTGACGTGCGTGTGCAGCAGGTGGCACGCGCGCCCGGCTTCTACGTCGACATCGACCGCGACCGCGCGCAGAGCGTCGGTTTTACCGCGCAGGACGTGGCGCAGACGCTGCAGCTCGGCCTGTCATCCAGCGTGCAGGTGTCGCCGACGTTTTGGATCAACCCTAAGAACGGTATCCCGTACACCGTGGCCGTGCAGTGGCCCCAGTACCGCGTCGAGTCGCTGGAAACCATCCGCAACCTGCCGGTGGTGGCCAATGGCGGTGCCTCGCAGACGGTCGGCAACCTGACTACCATCCGCTCGCAGAGCACCCCGTCGGTGATCTCGCACTACGATGTGCAGCCGATCTTCGACGTGTACGCGAGCGTCGAGGGACGAGACCTCGGTGGTCTTGCTGCTGACATCGACAGGCTCATCGCCGCGCACAAGACGACCGCACCGAAGGGCACCGAGATCCGCCTGCGCGGGCAGGTGGCGTCCATGCAGGCCTCGTACCAGGGCCTCGCGCTCGGCATCGTCGGCGCGATCGTGCTGGTCTACCTCCTGCTGGTCGTCAATTTCCAGTCCTGGCTGGATCCGCTGATCATCATCTCGGCACTGCCGGGTGCCCTGCTCGGCATTGTCTGGACGCTGCTCATTACCCATACGCACCTGTCGGTGCCGGCACTGACCGGCGCCATCATGTGCATGGGAGTCGCTACCGCGAACAGCGTCTTGGTCGTCGCCTTCGCCCGTGAACTCCTGAACGAGGGGCGCAGCGCGGCCGAGGCGGCGATCGAGGCGGGGTTCACGCGCATCCGCCCGGTGCTGATGACCGCCATCGCGATGCTGACCGGCATGCTGCCGCTCGCCCTCGGCCTCGGCGAGGGCGGCGAGCAGAATGCGCCGCTCGGCCGCGCCGTCATCGGTGGGCTCGTTTTCGCCACGGCCGCGACCCTGCTGGTCGTGCCCTGCATCTTTGCGCTACTGCACGGGCGTGACCGGCGACCGGCTGCCGTCCGCTCCAACGAGGTGACCCATGGCTGACCATCCTGCCAGTCCCGTAGTCGATGACCGTGCTGTCCTGCGCCGCTCACGGCGTCTGTTGCTGGGCGTGGCCGTCGTCCTCGTCGCGGGCATCCTGCTGTCGGTCCTGCGCAATACCGCCGAGTTCCGCACGCTCGCCGCGGAGACCGCCGCAAAGCAGACGCCGGCGGTCGCGATTGCGGTGGCGCGCCCCTCGGCCGAGGGCACGCCGGTCGAGTACGCCGGCAGCGTCAAGGCGCTGAACGAGGCGGCGGTGCGTGCCCGAACCGCCGGGTACGTGCGCCAGTGGCGGGCCGACCTCGGCCAGAGGGTCGCGGCCGGCAGCACGCTCGTCGAGCTCGATGCGCCGGAGCTCGACCACGAGCTGGCCCAGGGCCGGGCGCAACTCGCCCAGGCCCGCGCGTCGGCAGACGTTGCGCGTAAAGCAGCGGCGCGCTGGCAGGATCTGCGCCAGAGCGATGCCGTGTCGGCGCAGGAGGCAGACGACAAGGCCGCGGCGGCGGCCGAACTCGATGCCGCGGTCCGCGCGGCGCAGGCGAACGTATCGCGACTCGAGGAGCTGTCGAACTTCAAGAAGGTCACGGCACCGTTCGCCGGCGTCATCACGGCGCGTTCGGTGGAGGTCGGCCAGCTCGTCGCGGCCGGTGCGGGCGATCCGCTCTACGTCTTGCAGCAGATCGACCCCATCCGGGTGTTCATCAGCGTCGCGCAGGCGGACATCGCGCGCGTCCCGCCCGGCGCCGCGGCGACCATCGTGGTGCCGGAACGCCCCGGGGTGGAGCTCAAGGGCACCGTTGCGCGGGTCGCCGGCGGCCTTGACCCCGCGTCGCGCACGCGCCTGACCGAGATCGACGTGCCGAACCACGACGGCCAGTTGCTGCCAGGCACCTACGTCCGCGTCCGGCTGGCGGACGCGCGGCACGGCCGCGGCGTGCTCGTGCCGAATACCGCGCTGCTGTTCCGTGCCGAAGGGCCGCGCATGGCCGTCTACCGCGATGACGGAAGCGTCGCCCTGCGCGAGGTGACGCTCGGCACGGACAACGGCAAGGAAGTCGAGATCCTCTCGGGCATCGCCGCGGGCGACCAGGTCATCACCAACCCCCCGGATGCCCTGCTGGACGGCGACCGGGTGCGGGTGGCGAAGAAGTGACGCCGCGGGTGCTCGACGGCACGGGCGGGCGGGCGGGCCGGACGATCTGGCTCGCCCCGCTGCTGCTTGGCGCCTGCGCCGTGGGTCCCGACTACCACGCGCCCGAGGCGTCCCTGACGGGCACCACCGGCTGGAAGTCTGCCGTCGAGTGGCGCCCGGCGGCGCCTGCCGATCAGGCGGCGCGCGGCCCGTGGTGGGAGGTCTACGCCGACCCTGAACTCAACCGGCTCGAGGCACTCGCGCTGCAGGCCAACAC
>CAITAM010000298.1 GCA_903890265.1 uncultured Pseudomonadota bacterium
CACGGTCGACGCGGGCTGCGTCCTCGCCGACGTGCCGCGGGCCGCCAGCGAGGCGGGGCGCCTGCTGGCGCGGTCCCTCGGCTCCGAGGGCACCTGCCAGATCGGTGGCACGCTGTCGACCAACGCCGGCGGCACGTCCGTGCTTCGCTACGGCATGATGCGCGAGCAGGTGCTGGGACTTGAAGTCGTCCTGCCCGACGGTCGGCTGCTGAATCAGCTGTCGGCGCTGCGCAAGGACAACACGGGTTACGACGTCAAGCAGTGGTTCCTTGGCGCCGAGGGTACGCTCGGCATCATCACGGGCGCCTGCCTCAAGCTGCGCCCCCTGCCGCACAGCACGCTGACGGCCATGGCAGGCATCGAGGGCCTCGCCGCCGCGGTGCGCCTCCTCAGCCGCCTGCGCGACGCCTTCGGCGAGTCGGTGACGGCCTTCGAATACCTGCCGGCGGTCGCTGTCGAGCTCGCCCGCCGGCACGTGCCCGGCGCGCGGCTGGCGCTCACGGAGCCGGCGCCGGCCTACGTCCTGATCGAAGTCGACGGTGCCGACACGCCGGCCGGTCACGAACGCCTGCTCGCGGCGCTCGATTCCGCGCAGGAGATCGCCGTGGCGCAGTCGCTTGATCAGGCGCAGGCCATGTGGTTCCTGCGCGAGCACATTCCCGAGGCGCAGAAACGCGAGGGAGCCTCGTTGAAGCACGACGTCGCACTGCCGATCGCACGCCTCGCCGACTTCACGGCCGCCGCGGCACGCAGGCTCGATGCACTCGTCCCGGGGGCCCGCGTCGTGGCCTACGGACACGTCGGCGACGGCAACCTGCACTTCAACCTGTCACCGCGGCCGGGTGACAGCGGCGGTGAGCTCCTGGCGGCGGAGCACGCCGTGCGCCGTGCCGTGCACGATCTGGTCGCCGAGTTCGGCGGCAGCTTCAGCGCCGAGCACGGCATCGGCCGTCTCAAGGTCGACGAGCTCGAGCGTTACGAGGACCCGGTCGCCCTCGATCTCATGCGCGCCCTGAAGCGGGCGATCGATCCGCAGGGCATCATGAATCCGGGCAAAGTGCTGCGCTGACGGTGGCGACACTCACCCTGCCGATCGTCACCCCGCGACTGCTGTTGCGCGACTTCGGGCCGGACGACCTCGAGGCGGTCAGGCGCTACGCGCTCGACCCAAGGGTGCTGGAACACACGCTGACCGAACTGCGCAGCGAACACGAGCTCACGGCCCACTTCACCGGCGTCCTGAACGCGCGCACCCGCCGCCCGCGCCGGGCATTCGAGCTGGCCGTCGTGGTGCGCCGCAGCGGCGCACTGATCGGCACCTGCGAGTTGGCCCGGGGCGTCGGTGGCACGGTCGAACTGGGCTACCTGCTCGCCCGTCGCTACTGGGGCCGGGGCTACGGCACGGAAGTCGCCGTGGCCCTGCGCGAGGCGGCGTTCAGCGAGCTTCGTGCCGAGCGGCTGCGCGCCCTGATCGCCGTCGAGAACGAGCGGTCACGGGCGGTGCTGGTGAAGGCCGGACTGCGCTGGGCGGCCCTGCGCCGGCGCCACGCCCACGCCAAGGGCCGCTACTGGGACTGCGACGAGTACGAACTCGAGCGACGCGACTGGTCGGCACCGGGCGGCGCGCTGGCGCCGCCCGGCCGACGCTGAGCAGCGCCCGAGGTTGCAGGCCGCCACCCCTTTCCCCATGATCATCGGGGGCGGCCGCCGTGACTCACGGGGATGGAAATTCGATGGCGAACAGGGCAACGGCGTTGAAATGGGCGGCGATTCCGCTCGGACTGGTGGCCCTGTACGCGGCACTTGGCTTTCTGCTGCTGCCTAAGCTCCTGTCGCGCGCCGTCACGAGCTACGCGCACGACACGCTCAAGCGCGATGCCCACCTCGGCGCCGTCAGCGTCAATCCCTTCACGCTTGACGTTACGGCCGGCGATTTTACGCTGAACGACGCCGACGGGACGCCGATGGCGCACTTTGACCGGCTGCACGTCAGGGCAAGCCTGCTGTCCTCGATCGCCCGTCGCGGCGCGACCCTGACGGCCGTCGAGCTGGACGGCCTGAAGGCGAAGGCCGTGCGCCACGCCGATGGCACGGTCAACCTCGTCGAGATCATTCCGCCGAGCAAGGACAAGAACGCGCCCCTGCCCCGCGCTTACGTCGATGCTTTCACGCTCACGGGCGCGGAACTTGCCGTACGGGACGAGGCGCGCCACGAACCGCTGGAGCTCGTCTTCCGACCGGTCAGCTTCGAACTCAGGAACTTCTCGACACTCGGTGAAGCCAACCAGTACGGTTTCAAGGCCGAGACGCCGCGCGGCGAGTCGATCGAGTGGCACGGCACCTTCGCCCTCGCGCCGGTGAAGTCAGCGGGCCATTTCGCGCTGGACCGGGTCGTTGCGGCGACCATCTCGCAGGTCGGGCTCGACCTCCTGCCTCTGGACATCACGACGGGCCTGCTCGCCGTCGATGGCGACTATGACCTTGCTGCCGTGGGCGAGCAGACGTCCCTGCGCGTCGACCTCAAGAAAATCGAGCTGCGCGATGTCGGGCTTCGCGCCCGGAACGAGACGGCCGACTGGGTCACGCTGCCCCTGGTATCGATCGAGAATACGAAAATCGACCTGCAGGCGCAGACGGTTGACGTGGCGCGCGTGCGTCTTGAGCGTGCCCGGGTCACGGCATGGCTCGGTCCCGACGGCGCACTGAACCTCGCCAAGCTCTACAGCACGAAAGCCGCGCCCGCCGAAGCCGCGCCGAAGGACCGCATTGAGAAGCCGTGGAAGGTGTCGGTACCCCGCATCGAGCTCGCCGCCGCGGACGTCCGTTTCGAGGATCGCAAACCGCGCACGCCGCTCGCGCTGCACGTGGCCCCGATCGACGTGACCGTCACGGATCTGCGGATCCCCTTGGCCGGCAAGCTGGGGCTCGAGGCGAGCGCCACCATCAACGACCATGCGCGACTTCATGTCACGGGACCCGTCGCCGTCGCGCCGGTGGATGCGTCACTCAAAGTGAAGCTGCGTGACTTCGGGTTGCCCCTGCTGCAACCCTACGTCGATGGAATGACGCTCCTCAGCGTGGACAAGGGCACGGTGAACGCGACGCTCGACGTCGACTACGGCGCCCATGTCGGGCCGGCAGCGTCCGCGCTGCCGCTGAAGGTCAGGGGAGAGGTCGAGGTGCACGGCCTGCGGACCAAGGACAAGCCGCTCGGCGAGGATTTCATCAACTGGCGGCTGCTGGCCCTCAGGGGCATCGAGATGCAGGGAGACCCGCTGTCGGTCGCCGTCAACGAAGTCGTCGTGACCGAACCCTACGCCAAGGTGGTGATCGCGGAAAACCGAACCACCAACATCGCCGCGGTCCTCGGCACCAAACCCGAGCCGGCGACCGACGGGGCGGCGCTACCGCCGCGGGCCGAGGCGCGACCAGCCGGGAAGGCGCCGTCGAAGGCATCGTCTAAGGCGTCGTCGAAGGCGCCGGCCAAGGCAGCACCGCCGCCCGAACTGCCGTACTCGGTGAAACTGGTGCGCATCGAGGACGGCTCGATGAATTTCGCGGACTTCTCGGTTACCCCGAAGTTCCAGTCGGGCATCCAGGGCCTCGCCGGGGCCATCAAGGGCATTTCCGGCAAACCCGGGACGAAGGCGCAGATTGCCCTGACCGGCAAGGTTGACCGGTACGCCCCGGTACACATCGATGGCCAGATGAACGTGCTCTCCGTCGAGAGCTACACCGACATCAAGCTTGGTTTTCGCAACCTCGAACTCACGACCTTCTCGCCCTACTCGGGCAAGTTCGCCGGCTACCGGGTCGAGAAGGGCAAGATGTCGGTGGACTTCAGCTACCACATCCAGAACCGCCAGCTCGATGCCCGCCACCACCTGATTCTTGATCAGCTGGAGCTCGGCGAGAAGGTGGACAGCAAGGAAGCGACGGGACTGCCGGTCAAGCTGGCGATTGCCCTGCTCAAGGACGGTAACGGGGTGATCGATCTCGACGTGCCGGTGAACGGCAGCCTCGATGATCCGCAGTTCCGCGTCTGGCCCGTCATCTGGAAGGTCCTTGGCAACCTCGTGACGAAGATCGTGACGTCGCCCTTCAAGCTGCTCGGCTCCCTGTTCGGTGGCGGCAGCTCACCCGAGGTCATCACCTTCCAGCCGGGCAGTGCGGAGCTCGACAGCGGTGCGATGGGCCAGATCGAGACCCTGAAGAAGGGACTTGCCGCGCGCCCTGCGCTCAAGCTCGATATACCGATGGTGTCTTGTCAGGACGCCGACAGCGCGGCACTCACCGACAGTGCCTGGTCTGCCAAGTCCCGCGATCTCGCGCGCGCGCAGCTCGCAGCGGGCCATCGTGGCAAGCGCAGCCAGCCGGTCGGCGACGACGAGGTCGATTCGCTGCTGGCCGACGCGCCGCGCTATCGCAAACTGCTGGAGGAGGCCTACCGGGCCGCGCACGGCGCCGCGCCCGTGCTGCCGCCGCCGGCGCCCGACGCCGATGCGGACGAGGCCGCCGCCAGCTGGCTGGAGTCGCAGCTGAAGGCCGGCAGCGCCCCACCGCCGACCGCCCTCCCGGCGCTCGCGCGGTCCCGCGCCGAAGCGGTCGAGCGCGGCCTGCTGGATGGCAGTGGCATCGATCCCGCGCGCATCTTCCTCACCACCGACAAGGGCAGCGACTGCAAGGACCCCGCCTTCGTCCCGATGCGCCTCGCGCTCAAATAGCGCTAGCGCAGGCGCATCAGCCCTTCCTGGGCAGTGCTCGCGCACAGGCGGCCGTCCGCCGAGTAGATCGCACCGCGCGCGAAGCCGCGCGCGCCTGACGCGCTCGGGCTGTCGGCGACGTACAGCAGCCACTCGTCCACGCGGCAGGGCCGGTGAAACCAGATGGCGTGATCGATGCTCGCCATCTGCAGCCTTCGCGAATCGGGCGCGTGTGGCAGCAGTGCGGTATCAACAAAGTTGGCATCCGACGCGTAGGCCAGGATCGCGCGATGCAGGTCCGGGTCATCACTCGGCAGGCGGCCGACCGTGCGAAACCACGTCCGTTTCAGCGCCGGCCTCGGGGTCGGATCGAGAAAGCTCGGCAGGTCGACGAGCCGGTATTCGAACGGACGCTTGTGCTCGAGGAGGCGCGCCGCGAAGGGCGCTACGCGGTCGGGATTCGCCTGAAGCAGTGCCTCGAAGTCCGGCAGCGCATCGGGTGGCGGCACCTCGGGCATCGGCGTTTCGTGCTCGAGGCCCGGCTCGTCGACCTGGAACGAAGCGGACAGATGGAAGATCTGCTCGCCGTGCTGGATGGCAACCACGCGTCGTGAGGAGAAACTCTTGCCGTCGCGGCTACGGTCCACGTCGTAGACGATCGGCGCGTTGAAATCGCCGGGCCGCAGGAAATACGCGTGCAGCGAGTGGCAGCGGCGCCCCTCGATCGTGCGCATGGCGGCCACGAGCGCCTGACCGAGCACCTGGCCACCGTAGACTTGCGGCGTGCCGATATCACGGCTTTCACCCCGGAAAAGATTAACCTCGAGCGGCTCAAGCTGCAGCAGCCGCAGCAGATCCGCGAGGCGCTGATCGAGCGCCACTGGCGTCGTGCTGTCGCTCAAGACTCGGCCACGCCGAGCCGCTTCTGCATCACGGGACTGGTGGTCGTGTACTGCAGGAACTGCTTCTTGTCCGGATACAGCCAGGCCTGGACGCCGAACGCCGCGAGCGCGGCCTCGTGGAAACCGGACAGGATGAGCTTTTTCTTGCCGGGATAGGTATTGATGTCGCCCACCGCGAAAATGCCGGGCTCGCTGGTCTGGAACTTCTCGGTATCGACCTTCAGTGCCTTCTTTTCGAGTTCGAGACCCCATTCGGCGATCGGTCCCAGTTTCGGGTGCAGCCCAAAGAAGGCAAGTACGTGGTCGCAGGCCACAGCCTCGGTGCTGCCGTCGGGCGCCTGCACGAGCGCCCCCGTGACCTTGCCGTGGGCGATCTCGAGCGACTGGACGGTTCCGGTCAAGTGGCGGATGCGGCCGGCGCCTGCCAGCGCCTGCATCTGCGCAACGCTCGCGGGTGCGGCCCGAAACTCGTTACGCCGGTGCGCGAGCGTGACCTGGGACGCCGTCTCGGCGAAGGCCAGTGTCCAGTCGAGTGCGGAATCGCCGCCGCCAAGGATCAGCAGCCGCTGGCCGGCAAAGGCGGCGGCATCGCGCACCCGGTAGTGGATCTGGCTGCCCTCGAAGTCCGCGGCGCCATCCACGACGAGGCGCCGCGGCTGGAACGAACCGACGCCACCGGCAATGATGACGGCACCGGCATCAAAGCGCGTGCCCGCGGAGGTCGCGACGTCGAAACGTCGCCCGCCCGGCTGGCGCGCCAGCGACACGACTTCCTGGCCGAGGTGGAATTCCGCGGCGAACGGCTTGATCTGTGCCTGCAGCCGGTCGATGAGTTCCTGCGCACCGCAGACGGGCAGCGCCGGGATGTCATAGATCGGCTTGTCCGGGTAGAGCTCCGTGCACTGGCCGCCGGCCGCGGCAAGGGTATCGACGACGTGCGCCTTGAGGCCGAGGAGCCCCAGCTCGAAGACCTGAAAAAGGCCGCACGGCCCTGCCCCGATAATGACGACGTCCGCGACGATCGCCGCACCGGCCGTTGCACTCGTGTCGGTCACTCTCCACCCCTGTTGACTCGATTCCGGCCCGTATTCTACACCGCGGGCCCACCCACCCGCCGCCAGCCGCGCCTGCTAGCATTCGGGCCATGTCAGCTCTCCCGTTAAGCCTCGACAACAGCCTCGAGGTCCTGCTCGGCGCCACGCCCGAGCCATCGCCCGCCGTGCTGGCGACCATCGTCGCCACCGCGGGTTCGACCTACCGCAAAGCCGGGGCGCGGATGTTCCTCTACGCCGACGGCAGTCACCGCGGGCTGCTGAGTGGCGGCTGCCTCGAGGGGGACCTCGCCGAGCACGCGCAGGACGTCGCACGGACCGGCACCACCCGGGCGGTCGAGTACGACATGCGCGGTCCGGACGACGCCCTGTACGGCATCGGCGCCGGCTGCGAGGGCGCCATGCGGGTGCTGCTGGAGCCGGCCCATCCGGGCTCGCCGGCGCTCGCGGCACTCGGCGCGGCCCGCGAGGCGGCGGCGGCCGGCACGCCGACGGTGCTGGTCACCGTCCACGACGGCAGTGGCGTCGCGTACGGGACGCGTCTTGGCGGCGACGACGCCCTGCCTCGCGCGGTCCGCCAAGCGGTGGCCGAGGCGACCCGCCTCGGTGCTTCGGTGCAGGTCGACGAGCGGGCCGACCGGCCAGCGGCCAGTCCGGGGCTGCGCGCGCTCGTGCACTGGCTCGCACCGCCGCCGCACCTGCTCGTCTGCGGCGCCGGCGATGACGCGGTCGCGGTCGTGGCCGCGGCACGCGGCCTGGGCTGGCGCGTCACGGTCGTGGACCACCGGCCGCGCTACGCGCGCGGGGAGCGCTTTCCGGGTGCCCGGGTGCTGGCGGGCGACGCGGACGCCCTCACCGAGCACGTGGACCTCGACCGCTGCCACGCGGCCGTCGTGATGAGCCACCATCTCGAGGCGGACTCGCGCTACCTCCTCGCGCTGGCCCGCCACCCCCGACCCGACCACGTCAGCCTGCTCGGTCCGCGCAGCCGCCGCGAGCGGCTGCTGGCCGGCGACGGGGCGGACACGGCGGCCCTGCTGCGTGGCGGGCTCGCCGGCCGGCTGCGCG
>CAITAM010000299.1 GCA_903890265.1 uncultured Pseudomonadota bacterium
ACGCGGCGTGCCCGCTCCTCGCGCCAGGCAGCGGGCACGGCCGCGGCCAGCTCGCGCAGCGTCGCGTCGTCCAGGGAGCTGCGCACATCGGCCGCGATCAGCGGCGGCCAGCCCTGCGTCCAGCGCGGATCGTCGAGCAGTTCGTGCGAGACCGACAGGTAGGCGAGCGTGGCCGCCGGCGACAGCAGGCTTGCCACGACGAGTGGCGGTCCGGCGAGGAGCCGCGCCTGAACGTCCTCCATGAAACCCGCCGGCCACGGTCCGATGCCGTCCCCAACGCCGATCAGTCCGTCGACTCCGGCGGCAAGCGCAGGCCGCAGCGCCCCGTCGTGCGTGGCCAGCACGTGCACGGTCGACTGGGCCGCGTGCGCCACCGCGACGATCGCCGCGAGCTCGCCGTCCTCGAACGTCTCGGCATCGGCCACGACCAGCGCGTCGACGCCGGCGCGCACGAGGGCAAGCGCCTGCTCGCGCGCCGCGCGCGGTGAGTCGACGAGGACCGTCGCCGTGCCGGGCCGCCGCCGGCGGGCGATCAGCGGACCGCTGACGGCGAGGTGCGGGCTGTCGCTCGCGAGAGATCGCAGCCGGCCACGCTGCACGAGGCTCGCATCGAGCGGACTGCCGACGTCGCGCGCCGCGGTGACACCCGCGCGTACCGTGCCCGCCGCGGCCAGCGGCATCACGACGCGCTCGGCCAGCGGCAGGTAGAGCTCGTCCCAGCGCGCCCCGTCGGCGTGGCCGAGCCGGGACAGCGAGACGCAGGCGTCCCACAGCCCGGGCAGCACCGACTGACCTTCCGTGGACACCACCGTGGCCGTGGTCGGGATCGGCGTATCGTGCAAGCTGCCGATGGCAACGATGCGCTCGCCCTCGATCAGCACTACGCTGTCCTCGAGCGGCGGCCCGCCGTAGCCGTCGATCAGCCGGCCGCCGGCGAGCGCGGTCAGCGGCGTGGCGGCCTGCACCCGCGGCCCGCCGGCGGCGGTCGCGACCGCGAGCGTCGTGCCGGCGAGCGCCTTCAGCGCGGTGCGGCGCTTCACGGCGGCCCCCCGGACGCGCGTCCCGCAAGGGTGCCGGCCGCGGGCTCCAGGACGCGCTTCAGCTCGCGCAGATAAAAGCCCCACGCCTGGCGCAGGTCGAGGTAGTGCTGATCCCAGTCCGGCACGACCGGAATGCCGGAGCCGAGCACCCGGATGATCGCCTCGTCCGCGCGGCGGTCGAACAACAGGTCGTCGACCAGCGGCGACTCGGGGGCGATGCCGCGGCGGGGCGCGCCCCTCGCGGTTGGCGGCCGCACGTAGATGAGGCGCAGGCGGCGACCCACATCGAAGATGTCGATGAGCGCTTCGACCTCGACGCCGTCGCGGCGGGTCAGGCGCCAGCGGCCGCCGCGCCGTGCCTCGGTATCGGCCGAGGCAGCGAACCAGCGTGTGAGCTCGCTGGCCTGCGTGCAGGCGCTCCAGACCGCGGCAGCCGGCGCTTTTATGGCTATCATCTGCGCGTAGCCGCGCGTGCTCGTCTGCATGGATCCGTTCGCTCCGGGACGGGTTATTCTGCCCTTGCACGCCGACGGCGAACAACCGCGACCGAGGAGAATTCGATGGCCCTGGTTAATATCGTGATCGCTCTGGCGCTCTGTCAGTACATTGTGTTCGCGTTTGCGGTTGGCAAGGCCCGCGGCCGCTGCAACGTGCCGGCGCCCGCCATCACGGGCAACGCCGAATTCGAGCGCTACTACCGGGTGCAGATGAACACGCTGGAGCTCCTGATCGCGTTCATCCCCGCCAGTCTGATCTTCGGTTATTACGTCAGCTCGCTGTGGGCCGCGGTTCTCGGTCTCGTCTACCTGGTCGGCCGCGTCCTGTACTTTCTGGCCTACATCCAGGACCCGTCCAGGCGCGAGCTCGGCTTTGCGTTGTCGCTCGGACCCATCGGCTTCCTGCTGCTCGGTGCACTCTACGGCGCGACGCGCGTCGCGCTCGGGCTCTGAGCATCAGACCGCCGCCGCCTCAGGGCAGCGGCAGCGCACTCAGCCGGCGTTGCTGGTCTTCCCTGAGGCGTTTTGCCGCGGCGGCGAGCAGCTCATCGGCCAGGGTGCCGTCGGCCGGGGCTTCGGCCACCGCGCACTGCGCCTGCATCCGCACCATCCGACTGCCAACCTGGACGGTGGCGGCGTAGACGGCGTGCCGGATCCGGTTTGACACGGTCTGTGCCGCCTCGCCGCCGGCGCCCGCCAGCAGCACGGCGAAGGTGTGTTCGTCGGTCCGCGCCGCGAGGTCGGTGTCGCGCAGCGCGCGCTGCAATACGCTCGCCACGAGCTTCAGCGCCGCCGCCATCGCCGCACCCGGGTGCTCGCCGGGCTCGCTCGGCGTCGGCTCAAGCTCAACGAGGACGACCGCGTAGGGCCGGCTGTCGCGCGAGGCGCGGTGGCGCTCGACGTCCACGGCCTCACCGAAGGTCGCGCGGTTGGCGAGCCCCGTGATCGGATCGGCATGCGCGCTGTCGCGCTCCCGCCGTCGCGCGGCGAGCAGCTGGCGGCCCAGCTCCGACGTGAGCCAGGCGACCACGACAAACGGACCGACGGCGGAGAACAATCGCGCGGCGAACGCGGCCGTGGTGACGTCGAGGCCCGAGCCGTAGCGGGCGGTGAACACGTACAGGGCCGTGATGAGCAGGAGGAGCACGACGAGGTGCACCGTACTGAGGGCGAGCGCCGTCAGCACGATCGGCAGCAGGTACAGGCTGACCAGCGGACTCGTCGCCCCGCCCGCGTGCCAGACGATGAAGGCGATGAAGCTCGTCGTGGCCATCGCCCGCACGTAGAGCTTGGTGTCGGGCGCGCGACCGAGGAAGCGCGGCACGCGCGCCACGAGGCTCACCGCCGCAAAGGCGATCATGGCGATGACGACGCTGCCGCGAATCACGCGGTCGCCCGCCGTGAGCTCGTAGAGCGTGACAATGACGAGCGCGAGACAGTCGGCGAGCGCGGCGCTGCGGATCAGCAGCGTCGCCTCCGACGAGGTCACGTCGGCCGAACGCCGGTCGCCCAGAATCTTCATGGCCGCTGTCGCCGGGCAACGCACCGGCGTCGGGTTCGGCAGGTCAGGTCGCTGCAATTCATGGGCGGGTGGGGGCCTCCGGAGCAACGCGGTCGCTACGGCCCGGCGCTGGCCCTGCGTCGACTGGCGTGCGCCCTAGCCTAGTCGGCTTCCCGCGCGAAGTCACCGAGGATCAGCGTCGTGTGCGGGTCGAGCAACGGCTCCTGGATGCCGGTCAGCGTGTCACTCGCCTGTGCACCGACCGCGGCGTAGAGACCAAGATCCTGCAGCACGTCGCTCAACGGCACCGGCCGGCCGATGACAAAGCCCTGTCCGTAGTCGACACCGAGGTTGCCAACGAGCGTGCGCAGCTCGTCGGTCTCGACGTACTCCGCCACGGTCGACATCCCCATCGTGCGCGCCAGCTGGGCGATGGCCTTGATCATGTCCGCCGAGCGGGTATTGGTCATCGCGTCGCGGACGAAGGAGCCGTCGATCTTGAGGATCGAGACCGGCAGCGACTTCAGGTACGCGAGCGATGACTGGCCCGTGCCGAAGTCATCCAGTGCGAACTGGAAGCCCATGTTGCGCAGCTCCTGCATGATCGACTCGGTGCGTGACAGATCGCCGACGGCGGCGGTCTCGGTCAGCTCGAAGCAGATCATGTCGGGCGGAATGCCGGCGGTGGAGCAGGCCTTGTCGATCATGGCGATCAGCGCGTCATCGCTCATCGACTGGGCGGAAAGATTGACCGAGAACCGCGCGGTGCGCTGGCGGAGCAGATCACGGTGCTCGGCGAGTGCGGCAAATACGTTGGAAACGACCCAGGCGTCGATCGCCGGCATCATCTGGTAGCGCTCGGCGGCAGACATGAACTTGGCCGGCAGGATGACTTCGCCGGATTCGGTCACGCGGCGCAGCAGGATCTCGAATCGCGGCGGGGCCCCGCTGTTCTGCAGGGGCTCCATCGGCTGCGCGTAGAGGCGGAAGCTGTCCTGCGCGAGCCACGCGCGCAGCGAGCCCAGCATCTGCACGTCGTCGTGGCGGCGGATGATGCTCTCGTCGGACGACTCGTAGCGCTCAACCCGGTCGCGACCACGGTCCTTGGCGGCCTTGCAGGCGATCTCGGCAGCGGCAAGGCCGTGCGCGAGGGGATGCTTGGAGGCGAGGTTAAGCTCGGCGACGCCGGCCGACAGGCTGATACGCAGGTTCGCGCGCCCGAACGAGCCACCGAGATCGGCGACGCCCTGGCGCAGGACCTCGGCCGCGGACCACGCCGCGTCGAGCTCCATTTCCGGCAGGAACACGGCGAAGCGGTCGCCGGAGATGCGCGCAACGCGCGCCTGCCGCGGCACCCGGCGGCGCACGACGTCGGCCACGCGCGCGATGACGTCGTCGCCGACCGGCATGCTGCAGTTTTCGTTGATCACGTGCATCTGGTCGATGTCGATGTAGATCACCGAGTGCGCCCGGGCGGTGGGCGTCTCGACGAGAATCGCCCCCACTTCGGCCTCGAATGCGGCGCGCGTGGCAAGACCGGTCGCCGAGTCGTAACTCGTCTGCAGGATGGTGGCGACCTTGCGCGCCAGCAGTTCACCGAGACGCGCGTGGCGGCGCTCGAAATCGCCGTATTCGAGGGCACGGTAGAGCGCGAGGAAGCCGATCACGCGACCCGAGTGGTGGCGGATCGGCACCGAGAGAATCTTGCAGGGCGGCAGCCGGTCTGAACCGGTCGCGCTGTTGACAAGCAGCGTCTTGCGCTGCGTCTGGGCCCAGGTCAGCAGGTGGCGGTGGGTGCGGGCGACGAGTTCCGCGTCGGCAAGACTGGCGGTTGCTGAACGGCGGACGATCGCGACGTTGCGCTCGGGAATGACGAGGGCGCCGATGCGGCAGCCGAGGTGCTCCGCGGCCGCCTGGGTCAGCCGGCCGAGTTCGTCGGCATCCCGGCCGGTGCCGCTTTCCTCGCGTGCCACGTCGAGCAGGAGTTCGAGGTCCTCGTCGCGGCTCGTGAGGTCACGGTTGAGCGCGCCGAGCGAGACGCGCATGTTGACCTCGCGGCCGAGGCACTCGAGCGCGGGGCGCACCAGCGACAGCACGAGGGCAAACGGGCGGCGCTCGCCGCCATCGGGCACCTTGATCGTGACGGCGGCGAGCGGTCGGCCGGAGAGGTCACGCAGCCGGAAGGCGTACAGCGCGACGCCATCGCCCGTCTGCGCGTGGCCGTCGATGTCGAAGGGCTTCGTGGGCGGGGCCTTCAGGGCCTCGACCGCGAGCGCGTGCATGTCCGGGTCGTCCTGGCCACCACTCAGCCACAGCGCGCGACCGGTGCCGCCGTAGATCGCGATCTCGCGCGAGCGCGGCACCAGCATCTTCAGGAGCTGCGCGTAAGGGTCCAGCCCCGCGCCGGCGGGCTGCGATGTGTCGTCGCGGATATCGGGACTGGCAGCCATCGATCTTCCTTCAGGACCAGCCGACACGGTGAGCGCAATCCATTGCGTTCGCGGTCAGGGATCGGAAAATTATGTTGCGCCAGTCGCCGGGCGTGTTCCGGGACGCATTCCACAAATTGACAGAGTGGCCGGCGTGACCGGTTTCTCAGTTGGCGCCGTGCGGCTTCAGCCAGCGGCGCGGGTCCTCGGGCTCCTTGCCGTGCCGCACCTCGAAGTACACCTGGGAGGCCATGGTGCCGGCGTCCGCGGCGCTCGCGGCCAGCACGTCGCCCGGCACCACGGCGTCGCCGACCTTGTGGTACAGCCGCGCGTTGTTGCCGTAAAGGGTGAGGTAGCCGCCGCCGTGATCGAGGATCAAGAGCAGGCCGAGGCCCGGCAGCCAGTCGGCGTACACGACACGCCCGTAGTACGGCGCGTGCACGGCGGTACCGGGCTCGGTGTCCAGCAGCAGCCCCTGCCAGACGAGTCCGCCGGGGCGGGGGCTGCCGTAGTGCGCGACCACGGTGCCCTTGGCGGGCCAGGGGAGCTTGCCGCGTACCTTCTCGAACGCCGTGCGGTGCCGTCCGGCACCCGCGTAGTCCTCGGCCGGCGCCGCGCGCAGGGCCTCGCGCAGCTGCGCGAGCAGCTTCTCCAGCGAGCCCGCGTTGGCCTTCAGCCGGGCGAGCTCGGAGCTTTTCGAGTCAAGGTCCGCCTCCACGGTCGCCAGCGCGTGCTCGCGCGCCGCCCGTGCCGCGTGCAGGCCCTGCACTTCGCTCTCCTGCGCCTCGGCGAGCGCCTTCAGGGTCTCGGCCTGGCGCGTGAGGTCGGCGTCGAGCGCGGTGAGGCGCGCGAGGTCGGCCTCGATGGCGGCGAGGCGTTGGGCGCGCGCGTCGCTGAAATACCCGTAGTAGGCCAGCATGCGGCCGAGCTCGACCGGGTCCTCCGTGTTCAGCATCAGCTTGAGCGGCGCGGCGCGGCCGTTGCGGTACGCGGCGACAATGTCCGCGGCGAGCTTGGCCCGCGCCGAGTCGAGCGCCTGCGCCGCCGCGGCCCGCTCGCGCTTCAGCTCCTCGTCCCGCCGGACCGCCGCGTCGTACGCGGCGCGGGCGTGCTCGAGCCGCTCCCTGGCGCTGCGCAGGGATTCGTCCGAGGACCTGAGCGCCGCCGCCGCCTCGTCGCGGCTGGCCGCCTCCGCGTGCACGGTTTCCGTGACTTTGCGGATTTTCGCCTCGATCTTCGCCAGTTCCGCGCGCGTGTCGGCCTCGCCGGCGAATCCGGACGGCGCGAGCAGCAGGGCAAGCAGGATTAACGGCGGGCGCAGCAACACGGCAGGCGGTGGATCCGGGTACGGGGACGGGCGGGCGGCGACCAATGGCCGGCTGCTATAATGTCAGCTTGACCCGGCGCCTGCAGCCGACGGGCAACGATTGCGGCGCGGCCGCGCCGGCCGCGAGAGACTTCAAAGAGCCCCATGCCACACCTGTCCGACTACGTCGTCAACCACTGGCCCTACGTGCTGCTGCTGGCCGTGACCCTCGTCATGCTGGCGGTGTACGAGTTCCGCCACGCCACCCGCGAACACGGTGCCATCTCGACCGCGCAGGCGGTGCAGCTCCTGAACGGCGGTGCACTGGCGATCGACCTGCGCAGCCGGGAGGATTACGCGGCGGGGCACATCGCGAGCGCCCGCCACGTGCCCGGCAGTGCGATCGCCGAAGGGGCAAGCGGGCTCATGAAGTGGAAGGACAAGCCGCTCATCGCGTATTGCGAGAACGGCAACCTCGGCGGCTCGGCGGTACGCGAGCTCGGCCGCCTCGGCTTCACCCAGGCCTACAACCTGCGCGGTGGCATCGCCGCCTGGCGACAGGACAACCTGCCTCTCACGCGCAACTGACAGCCGGAGCGACCTGCCCGTGGCCACACCGAAGATCGTGATGTATACGACCGCCTGGTGCCCGTACTGCGCCCGCGCGAAGGCACTGCTCGGCGCCAAGGGCGCGGCCTTTGATGAAATCGACATCGAGCAGGTGCCCGGCGCGCGGGAAGAGATGATGACCCGCAGCGGGCGGCGGACCGTGCCGCAGATTTTCATCGGCGAGCGGCACGTGGGTGGCTGCGACGACCTGCACGCGCTGGACGGCGCGGGCGGCCTCGATCCCCTGCTCGCCGGCCAGCCCTGACCGGTCCCCGGGGCGGGCAGGCGCGACCGCGCTAGCGAAGCTGACATTTGCGACGATTAGACTAAGGTTCTTTTTTCGACCATCACGTTTTCCTGAAGGATGCATCCATGGCAGACGACATTTCGGCCGGCTTTACTCCCGATCAGACCCCGACCGGCCCCGACCTGAACCTGCAGAATGTTTATGTCAAAGATGCATCGTTCGAGGCGCCGGTCGGCCCGAACCTCGGTATCCCGGAATGGAACCCGCAGTTCGGCATGCAGATGAACACGTCGGCCACCACGCTGGCGCCGGACGTCCATGAGGTCGTGCTGACGATCACGCTCG
>CAITAM010000300.1 GCA_903890265.1 uncultured Pseudomonadota bacterium
CGCGCGTGGGACATCGGTCCCGGCAGCCCGAACTTCTGCGAGCGGGTGGAGAGCGGTCTCCTGTCCTACGGCGGCGACACCGACGCCACCACGAACCCCTACGAGGTCCGGCTCGGCAAGTACATCGACCTCGACGTGCCGGACGACGTCGTCGGCATTCGCGCGCTGCGCCGCATTCATGCCGAGGGCCCGGCCCGGCACCAGCTCGGTGTCGTGATGGACGGCGACGAGCCGGTGCCCTTCACGTTTCACTGGCATGCCATCGAGGTCGACGGGCGCAAGGTCGGTGACCTCACCAACCGCGCCTGGTCGTACCGGCTGAAGAAGAACATCGGCTTTGCGCTGATCTCGACCGACTGCCGGCCCGGCACGCGGGTGACGATCCGGCGCGACGACGCGCTCGTCGGCGGCACGCTGCAGGAGCTGCCGTTCATTTGATCCAAAGGAGCGGCCCGCCCGCCGCCGTGGGCGTCCGTACTGGACAAAAAAGACTAAAGCAATCCACGCGCACGGTTCAGGCAATCGCCGGTTGTGGCCGATAAAAGGGTGCGCGTACGCTGCGCGCATTGCGTGTTGCAGCCTCACCATCGCGGCGCCACCGACACACGGGTGATCGGGTGTCGTTGCCGCAGGGGTCCAGACCATGACGCTTCGGACACCCGCCGCCCGCGGCGCCGCCCTGCCCCCACGGACGGCGTCGGCCGCGCACCTCGGCGAGGAACCCGCGACGGGTGGCGCGGAAGCCTTCCGGCTGCTGGACAACGCGCCGAGCGCCTTCATGGCGTTCGACCGGCAATGGCGCTTCGCGTACATCAACCCGGCCGGCGCCCGACTGCTTGGGCGGGAACCCGCGGACCTCCTCGGACGCGTGGTGTGGGACGAGTTCCCGGACGCGGTCGGCGGCCAGCTGTGGAAAGCCCACTCGGTGGCGATGGACGAGCAGGTGGCGGCCGTGGCCGAGGAGTACTACGCGCCGCTCGGGCGCTGGTTCGAGGTCGAGTCGTACCCGATCGAGAGTGGTATCGGCGTGCACTTTCGCGACACCACGGAACGGCGCCGATCGGCCGAGGCACTGATAAGGAGCGAACTCGACCTCGCCCGCGCCGAGGACCGCGTGCGGACCGCCGACATGGCACGGGTCACGCAGGCCCGCCTGCAGAGCACCTTCGCCGCGATGATCGAGGGCATCACCGTGCAGACGTGCACCGGGGAGATCATCGACGCCAATGCCGCGGCGGAGGAGATTCTCGGCCTCACGCGCGACCAGCTGCTCGGCCGGGCGTCGCTCGATCCCGAGTGGCAGTCGGTGCACGAGGACGGCTTGCCGTTCCCCGGCATCGATCACCCGGCCATGGTGACGCTGCGCACCGGACAGCCGATCCGCGGCCAGATCATGGGCGTGCAGGCGCCGGGGCGCGGCACGCGCTGGATCACGATCAACTCTCAGCCGGTGCCGAACGACGGCAGCGAAGGGTCGGCCGCCGTCGTCACCACCTTCGTCGACATCACTGAACGCAGGATGCTCGACGCGCGGCTCGCCTCCGAGTCGCTGCGGTTCCGCTCCTTCCTGCGCGTGGCGAGCGACGGCGTGCACATCCACAACTCGGAGGGGCTGCTCATCGAGGGCAGCGACTCGTTCTTCGAGATGCTGGGCTACCGTCGCGAGGAGCTGATCGGCCGGACCGCGCGGGTCTGGGACGCAAAGCTGACCGACGCCGAACTGCAGAGCGTCAATGAATCGCTGTTCATGGCGACGTCGCGGCGCTTTGAAACCGTGCACCGGCGCCGCGACGGCAGCACGTTCCCGGTCGAGATCCACGTCGAGTCCTTCGAGCTCGAGGGCGAGCGCTACCTCTTCTGTGCCTCGCGTGACATCACCGAGAGCCGCGCGCTCGAGCAGGCGCTGCTCGAGGTGACGACTAGCGAGCAGGTCAAGATCGGCCGCGACCTGCACGACGGCCTCGGCCAGGAACTCTTCACGGTGTCGCTGCTCGCGACCTCGGCCCTGTCGACGGTGAGTCCGGACGACACCGTCACGCGCGACAAGCTGACCCGGCTCTCCACCCTCACGAGCCAGGCCATCAAGAACTGCCGCGCGATCGCCCACGGCCTGTGTCCGCTAAGCTTTACGTCGGCAGGCCTCGTCGGCGTGCTGAACGAACTGGTCGAGCTGCAGCGCGAGTCGTTCGCCATGGAGGCGAGCCTTGAGTTCACCGAGCGCGCCCCCCTCAAGCTGCCGATGGAAGCGCAGGATCACCTGCATCGCATCTGCCAGGAAGCGATCGTCAACGCCCGCCGGCACGGCGGCGCCTCGGCGGTCGCGATCCGCCTCGACGTCACGCGGGACACCGTGCGCGTCGAGATCACCGACAACGGCACCGGCTTCGCGCCGAGCGCGCGGGCGGGGGCCGGCATGGGGCTTCGGATCATGGCGTTTCGCGTCACCCTGCTCGGCGGGCGCCTGACGACCGGCAACGGCGCGCACGGCGGCGGGCGCATTGCCGTCAGCTGCCCGAACGCGGCCGGCTGAGCGGGAAGCGGGCCTGAACGCCGCCCCGGTTCTGCACGGGCTACGGCTCGACACACTCTCGGCAGGCATCCGGTGCCCGGCCGGCCCGCTGCGATGAGAAAAGCCACAAAATGTGAGCCGGTTCAAGGTCTTCACGATTACGGCCCGGCAGTGGCTAGGTAAAAGCCTGCAATTCACCGGACCACTCCCCGGCCTCCTTCAGAACGACCGCGGGCGCTCGATAGCAGGGGTTAACAGCCCGCTCGCGCCGGCCACCACGGCTGCGGCGCGGTATTCGAGGAGAGTTGCCCATGTTCAGTGCCTTCCGCCGCCCCGGTCACGCCAGCGACAGCGATGCCGTCCACGCCGCGATCTCCCGCTCGCAGGCGGTGATCGAATTTTCCCTCGACGGCACGATCCTGACCGCCAATGACAACTTCCTGAGCTTGCTCGGCTACTCGCTCGAGGAGATCCGCGGCAAGCACCACAGCCTGTTCGTCGACCCGAGCGAACGGGACACGCCGGCCTACCGGCAGTTCTGGACGAACCTGCGTGCGGGGCAGTTCGAGTCCGGCGAGTACAAGCGCATCGCCAAGGGTGGGCGCGAAGTCTGGATCCAGGCGACCTACAACCCGGTGCTCGACGCCTCGGGCAAGCCCGTCAAGGTCATCAAGTTCGCGCTCGACGTGACCGCGAAGGCGATCGACAACCGCCGGATCCGCGTCGCCCTCGACAAGGTCGCGAGCAACGTGATGGTTGCGGATGCCGACGGCAAGATCATCTACATGAACGAGTCGGTCACGACCATGTTCCGCAACACCGGCGCCGAGATCCGCAAGGAGCTGCCGCAGTTCGATGCCGAGCGGGTCCTGGGCTCGAGCTTCGATGCGTTCCACCGCTCGCCCTCGCACCAGCGCAACCTGCTCGCGACGCTGAAGAACACGCACATCACCGAGATCAAGCTCGGCGGCGTGGTGCTGAAGATCATCGCCACCCCGGTGGTCGACCAGTCGGGCAATCGCCTCGGCACGGTCGTGCAGTGGATCAACCGCACCACGGAGGTGACGACCGAGGACGAGGTGAAGCGGGTGGTCGAGGCCGCCAACACCGGCAACCTCACGCTGCGCGTCGACAAGACCGGCAAGACCGGCTTCTTCGAGGTGCTGGCCGGCGGCATGAACGAACTGCTCGAGACCAACGCGACGCTCGTGCGCGAGATCCAGCGCGCGACCGCCGAGGTGTCCTCGAGCGCGGACGAGATCTCGAAGGGCAACCTGAACCTGAGCCAGCGCACCGAGGAGCAGGCGGCGAGCCTCGAGGAGACCGCCTCCTCGATGGAGCAGATGACCTCGACCGTGCGGCAGAACGCCGAGAACGCCGCGACCGCGAGCCAGCTCGCCGCCGCGGCGCGGTCGCAGGCCGAGAAGGGCGGCGCGGTCGTCTCCGAGGCGGTCGCCGCCATGCAGGGCATCAACGCCGCGAGCAACAAGATCGCCGCCATCATCGGCGTGATCGACGAGATCGCCTTCCAGACCAACCTGCTCGCGCTCAACGCCGCGGTCGAGGCGGCGCGCGCCGGTGACCAGGGTCGCGGATTCGCGGTGGTCGCCTCCGAGGTCCGCAACCTCGCTTCGCGCAGCGCGGAAGCGGCGAAGGAGATCAAGGCGCTCATCCAGGACAGCGTGAACCGCGTCGCGCAGGGCTCGAAGCTCGTCGACCAGTCGGGCCAGACGCTGGTCGAGATCGTGGGCGCGGTGTCCAAGGTCAACACCATCGTCTCCGAGATCGCGGCGGCAAGCCAGGAACAGGCGAGCGGTATCGACCAGGTCAACAAGGCCGTCACCTCGATGGACCAGGTCACGCAGCAGAACGCGGCGCTGGTCGAGGAGGCGGCGGCAGCTGCCGAGTCCCTGCTCGAGCAGGCGCAGCAGCTGAATTCCATGATGGCGAAGTACCAGGTCACGGACGGCCTCCAGCAGCGACCGGCGCCGATGGCGGCCCGCGCGCCCGCCGAGCGGGCGGCGCCGGCGCGGCTCGCGGCGA
>CAITAM010000301.1 GCA_903890265.1 uncultured Pseudomonadota bacterium
GCTGGCGGTCGTCCAGACCGAATCATGCCTCAAAAGTCCGCCAACGGATGCCGTCCGCCCGGCCCCGGCCGCGGGCCGATGCCCTCGTGGCAATTGCCCGGCGCCCGAGACCGCCCGCCCGCGCCTCCGCGGTGCGCCGCAGCACGTTGCGCGGCCTGGCCCCGGCGCGCAGACTTGCAGTTACGTCGCCGGTCCACGGCCGGGCGCAATCGCGGGAGCCGTCATGATGCCGAACCAGTTGATCGCGGGACACCCATGACGCCTCTCGAACTCATCCTCGATGCGCTTGCCTTTGCGGCCGAAAAGCACCGTGATCAGCGGCGCAAGGATCCCGAGGCCTCGCCCTACGTCAACCATCCTATTGCACTCGCACGCATCCTGGCGCACGAAGGGGGTATCGACGAGCCTCACGTGCTCGCGGCAGCGCTGTTGCATGACACGGTCGAGGATACCGAGACGACGATCGAGGAGTTGAAGCGCCGGTTCGGACCGCGGGTGGCGTCGATGGTGGCCGAAGTCACGGACGACAAGACGCTGCCAGCGCCGGTCCGCAAGCGTCTTCAGGTAGAGCACGCGAGCCAGCTGTCTTTGGGCGCGCGCCTCGTGAAGCTCGCCGACAAGATCGCTAACCTCCGCGATCTCGCGAAGAGCCCGCCACCCAGCTGGACGCTCGAGCGGCGGCAGCTCTATTTCGACTGGGCGAAGGAAGTGGTCGATGAGCTGCGGGGTACCAGTCCCCGCCTCGAGAAGGCTTTCGACGCGGCGTACGCCGCCAAGCCGCGAACACCGCGCGCTGCCGCCAAGGCCACGAAAGCGCGTGGCGTCGTGGCGTCGCGCAAACGCTGACGATCAGTCGGAGCTGCGCCTGCCGACGATCCGCAGGTGTGCTCCGGTGTCGTCCGGACGGAATGTCGGACGGCGCACCCGGATGTGACCGGAGCGCTCAAGCTGCTGCGGATCGAGGCCAATCGCCTCGATGAGCGCGCCCCCGACGGTCGTGGAGGTGGCGGTACCCTCGATGCCGACCCAGCAGTTGCGCTGCGACTTGGAGAGGTTGAGGCCCGCGTCGGCTATCGCAAGGGTCTGTTCCCACGATAGGAACCTCGGAGCCGATTCGATGAACGGGTAGCAGCAGAAGCCGATCGAGCAGCTGCTGCGCGCGGCTTTGCCGTCTGCCAGGCGGAAGATCTGCTTCGCTATCCTCGAGCGGATCTGCTCGGCGAGGTGCGCGGCCGTATCGAGGTCGGCGTCGAGGTAGGCAATCACGAACTCGTCGCCACCCCAGCGGACGATGTAATCGGATGTCCGGCAGCAGCGGCGCAGAATATCCGCAATCTGCACGATGACGCGGTCACCGGCTTCGTGGCCGTAGGCGTCATTGATGGGCTTCAGGTGGTCGAGGTCGATGACCATGAGCGCGAGCCTGAGCGGACGATCGTCGTTTTTCGATGCCGTCGCAAGTGCTGCCATGGCCTCGCTGAGATAGCGGCGATTGCCAAGGCCCGTGAGCGGATCGGTAAGACTCGCTTCCTTGAGCTGCTGGTTGGCATGCTCAAGCTGTGCCGTTCGCGTGTAGACATCCATCTCCAGGCGGCGTGCGTAGTCGGCCTCGCGGCGGATCTTGGCCATCTGGAAATGCCGCGCGGTCAGCAGCAGCAACAGCACGACGGCGCCATAGCTGATCTTCGCGGGCAGGCTTGCCCACGGCGGTGACTCGACGCTGATAGGCAACGCCAGGCCGTTGGCGTTCCAGGTGCCGTCACCGTTGGCAGCACGGACGCGGAAAATGTAATTGCCGCTGGCGAGGTTCGTGTAGGTGACAACGCGCTTGTTGCCGGCATCGACCCAATCCTTGTCGAAGCCCTCCAGCATGTAGGAAAAGCGGTTGCTCTCCGGCGATGAATAATCAAGCGCGGCAAACTCAAAGGAAACCACCGAGTCACGGTAGCCGAGCTCGGCGTGGGTAAGCCGCTCCAGCGGGACCCGGGTCTCGACCGGCGCATTCAGCTTCATGTAGCCCGTCAGCACGAGCTGCGGCGCGTGCTTGTTGAACTCCAGCTTTTCCGGATAGAAGGCGTTGTAACCGTTCGGGCCGCCAAACAGCAGCTGCCCGTCACGGCGACGGAAGTTTGCGCCCTGGTTGAATTCCTCGCCCTGCAGGCCGTGGCTGTGGTGAAACATGCGAAAGCGCTTGGTCGCGCGGTCAAAGCGACCAATTCCACGGTTCGTACTGACCCAGATGCGGCCAGTGGAATCGGATTCAACGCCGTACACCACCGAGTTTGCAAGACCTTCGGCCTCGCCGTAAGTCTGGAAGCGGATGGTCGCGGGGTCTGCCGCGTCGCCCGTGACCTCGACGAGGCCGCCGCCCATGGTCCCGAGCCACACGCCGCCGTGCGTATCGATATGGATCGCCTCGATCGGCGAGTCTTCGAGGCTGTTCGGGTCATCGACCTTGTTGGCGAAGATATAAAAGCGCTCGCGGCGCGGGTCGAGGATCGCGAGGCCGCCGTTCTCGGTGCCGGCCCAGACCCGGCCGGAAGAATCGGTGGCGACCGACACCACGTGGTCGTCCGGCAGGCTGTCCGCCACCGCCGGGTCGTGTCGGTAGGTCGTGAACCGCCGGGTCGCCATGTCAAAGCTGGCGAGCCCGCCGCCATTGGCGGCGACCCAGATGCGCGTGCCGGTTGGTTCGCC
>CAITAM010000302.1 GCA_903890265.1 uncultured Pseudomonadota bacterium
GCGGCCGCGCCTCGCGCAGCGGCTGTCGGTCGATGCGGGCTGGGAACGGGCGGTGGAGACGGTACTCGGTGGCTACCTCGAGGCGGTCTGCGTGCCGGGGCTCGACCCGGTCGCCCCGCTGCTCGACGGGCTCAAGGCCGGTAACGTCAGTTTTGTCACCGAAGCCGAGGCGGGCAGTGGCTCGCCGGATCACCTGTCGTCGCGGGTCCGTGGACCGGCCGCACTGACCGCACTGCTCGGCCGCGTACGGGCGGTTGAGCAGCTGCCGGAAGCGCTCGCGCTTCGGCCCTCGCTCGCGCCGGGTGAGTCCGTGATCACGCGTGACGGCGTGTGGCTCGGTGAGCACTGGCTGCGTGTCAGCCGTGGTGAGGACCCGCACGCCGGCGTGCTTGAGCGGGAGAAGGAACTGCGCGGCCTGCGCGAGGGCCAGGCGGCTGCCGAGGCACTGCTGCTGGCCGCCCAGGAATCGCTTGAGCGCATCCGCACCCGCGTCAAGGAACTCGATCAGGCCCGTGACGAAGCCCAGGGCGCGGTGAACCGGCTGCACCGGGCGCACGTCGAAGCGCAGGGCGCGCATGACAGCCTGAACGTGCGCGTCGAGCAGGCGGCCCAGCGCCTGCTCCGGCTGACGGCCGAGGCCGACGAACTCACGGCGGAAATTCGTGCCGCCGAGGACGACACCCGCGAAGCGCGCCGACGTCTCGAAGCGGCGCTCGAGGTGATGCGCGGACTCGAGGACCGTCGCCCCGGTCTCGAGGAGGAGCGGGAACGGCTGCGCGCCGCACAGGCCGCCGCGCGAGCCCGGGCGGAATCCGATCGCGCGGCGACCCAGGAGGTCGCGATCCAGGTGGAGTCGCGCCGCTCGGCGCTCGCGTCGCTCAAGAACAACCTCGCCCGGGTGGAGTCGCGCATTGCCACGCTGACGACGCGGCGCGACGAGCTCGCCGCCCAGCTGGCGGCGGGGGAAGAGCCGCTCAAGGCGCAGGAAACGCGGCTCGAGCAGTGGCTCGAGCAGCGCCTTGCCGTCGAGAAGGAACTGGCGGCGGCGCGCGACTCGCTCGAGAGCGCGGAGGCGGAATTCCGCGCCCGTGACGGCGAGCGGATGGCGGCGGAAGCCTCGGTCGAGCAGGCACGTGCCGCACACGGTGCGGCAACGCTCGCGGCACAGGAGACGCGGATCCGCCGCGAGTCGGTGCATGAGCAGTTCGTGGCCACCAGGTTCGAGTTCGCGGGGCTGGTCGAGTCGCTGCCCGCAGAGGCCGCCGCCGGGGACTGGGAGGCGAAGCTCGCCGAGGTCACCGAGAAGATCGAGCGCCTGGGTCAGGTGAACCTCGCTGCCATCGATGAGCTGAAGGAACACACCGAGCGCAAGGATTACCTCGATCGGCAGTTCGCCGACCTCATGGAAGCACTGAATACCCTCGAGCAGGCCATCCGCAAGATCGACAAGGAAACGCGAACGCGCTTCCAGGACACGTTCGATCGCGTCAACACCGGCCTGCAGCAGAAGTTTCCCCGGCTGTTCGGCGGTGGCCAGGCCTACCTCGAGATGACCGGTGAGGACGTGCTGTCGGCGGGGGTCGCGGTCATGGCGCGGCCGCCGGGCAAGCGTAACGTCACTATCAGCCAGTTATCCGGCGGTGAGAAAGCACTGACCGCGGTCGCGCTCGTGTTCTCGATCTTCGAGCTCAATCCGGCGCCCTTCTGCCTGTTGGACGAGGTCGATGCGCCGCTCGACGAGCACAACGTCGGTCGTTTCTGCGACATCGTTCGCGAGATGTCCGAGCGCGTGCAGTTTCTCTTCATCACGCACAACAAGGGAACCATGGAGCTCGCGAGCCAGCTGCTCGGCGTGACGATGACGGAGCCC
>CAITAM010000303.1 GCA_903890265.1 uncultured Pseudomonadota bacterium
CGCCGCACCGCCGGCCGCCGGCCGTAGGCCTCGTCGAGTTCAGCGAGCAGCGGCACCGTAAAGCGCTGCGCGATGCCGGCGCGCGGCAGACGCACGAGATCACCGATGACCCGCAGGCCCAGTCGCGCCAGCAGCTGCTGCGTCGACTCCGGCCAGCGCGTCACACCGAGCGGCAGACGACCGAGGCCACCGCCCAGCTGCCCCTCGCTTTCCAGCGGCCTCGCCTCGCCGGCCCGGGCGAGCCAGACGGCGGCTCTCGGCGTGGGCGCAATACCGAGTCGCGCGACGCACTGGCGCTGCGCGAGCGCCTGGGTGAGCCGCGCCACGAGGCTCTGCAGCCCGCCGAACAGCCGGCAGCTGCCGCGGATCTCGAGCAGCAGGCCGTCCGGCGGCTCGACGCAGACCAGGGGACTGAACGTGCCGGCCAGGCGCGCCAGCTCCTCCAGGCGCCGGGCCTCCAGCGCCGCGCTCCGCGGCTCGACCTCGAGCGCCGGCGCGAGCGCAAGCGCGGTCTCCAGACCGAGCCCCGGCTGCACGCCCGCGCGGGCAGCGAGCGCGTTGACGGCGATCACGCACGGCCGCCCGCGCACGTCATCCACCACCGCCACCGGCACGTCCTCACGCGTGCCCGGACCGAGCGCGAGTGCCGGCAGATCGAGCGCGAGCCACAGCTGCCGCGCCGGCCGTGGCACGGCCGCGGGTGCGCCAGACACTGCGTCCGGCCGTGCAGCGGGAGCGGCGCGCAGCACCGGCCGTTGCCGCTTCGGGAGGGGCGTGGTGACGGCCGGCGGGGCGGTGTCGGGCCGTCCCGTGGGCAGGGCAAAGAGGTCGCCGGTGAGCCCCGTGGAATCCATGTGGAGCCCTTCTCGTCAGTGGGTGGACTTGGGCCGTGGCCGGTGGGCCGTCAGGGCGTGTTCAGCACGCCGCGCAGACGCTCTCCGCCACCCCCACGGCGCTTCAGGATTTCCAGCACCGGGCCGTCCGCGCTGGGCTCCAGCAGCAGCCGCAGTGGCGCCGGCGAGGACTCGCCGCGGACGCGCTCGGGACGAAACACGATGCCAAGCCCGCGGCCCGCGGCCGCGGCGAGCTTCAGGCGGCGCAGCGTGCGGTCATCGGCGGACTCGAGCCACACCAGCACTGCCGCACAGCTCGGCGAACTCAGCGCCTGCTCGGCCGCCCACAGCCGCTCACGCTGGCCGGCGACCCGCACCAGCAAGAGGCGCGCCAGCGGCAGGCCCGCCTGCACCAGCGCCGGCGCGTGCAGTTCGTGCGGAGCCCCGATCCAGGTCAGCCAGCGCGGGCTGTCACTGTCAGCGAGCACCAGACGCCGCAAGGCCGGCAGCAACAGCGACAGTTCACCCACCCCGTGCCGCGGCAGCAGGATCTCGGTCAGCGTGCCGAGCGGCCAGCCCCTACCCGGCAGGCAGGCATCGAGCTCGGCCGACCCCGAGGGCACCGTGGGACCCTCGGCCGCCGCCAGGCTGCGAGCCCGCCAGGTGCTGGCTGCGAGCGGCGAATCGGCGAGCCAGGCATCGGATTTGGCCGTCATCGCAGCACGCCCGGCGCTTACTGCAGCATGTCGGTCTTGTTGCCGCGCCTGAGCACACCCACGACCACGCCCTCGATCAGCATCGACTGCTCCTTGAGGTCGACGCGGATCGGCTCGAAGTCGGCGTTCTCGGGCAGCAGCCACACCACCGAGCCTTCCTGCCGGTAGCGCTTCACCGTCACCTCGTTCTCGATTCTGGCGACGACGATCTGCCGGTTGCGGACCTCCGGCGTGCGATGCACGGCGACCAGGTCACCATCCAGGATGCCGATGTCCTTCATCGACATACCCTGCACCTTCAGCAGGTAGTGCGGCTTGGGGTGAAACAGCTTCGGGTCGACCTGGAAGCGCGACTCGATGTTCTCCTCGGCGAGTATCGGCCGGCCGGCAGCCACCCGGCCGATCAGCGGCAGGCCGAGCTGGTCGCGCATCGTGTCCTTGAGCTGGATGCCGCGCGAGGCACCGGGCAGCAGGTCGATGGCACCCTTGCGCTGCAGGGCGCGCAGGTGCTCCTCGGCGGCGTTGGCGGACTTGAAGCCGAGAGCCTGGGCGATTTCCGCCCGGGTCGGCGGCATACCGTCCTCCTCCAGCCGTTCACGGATGAAGTCGAGGATCTGGCGTTGACGGGGCGTGAGGTCTGACATTAATCACCTGTATGTCTATACAGACGACTGGGATTATATACAGTTCATGCCCGCCCGCAAGAGCGCTCTGACGGCTCGCGGGCGCGATGACCGCGAGGATCCTGATTGTGATAATTATTCTACGAAGTGACTGTAACTAATTGTTTTATATTTTAGCTGACTGCCACCCCCGGCATCAGCCTGACGGACGGAGCCCGCCACCACGAGCGGCAACGGGCCCGGTCGGTGCGTACGCCCCGTTGCCGCAGGCGGTACGCGCCGGGTCCCGGGCAGGGTCAGCCGGCGGGTCGCTGCAGGCTGCTCACCCGACCGGACCCGTCGAAGAAGACCGAGCCACTGCCACCGTCCGGGTAGGCGTAATAGCTCACCTCGCGACCGCCGAGTTC
>CAITAM010000304.1 GCA_903890265.1 uncultured Pseudomonadota bacterium
CCTGCCCGATCCGGTACCTCAGGCCGTCCAGGCCGAGCGCGAGGCGCGCTTCATGGCAGCGGCGGCCCGCATCAGTGCGCGGCGCCTCGAGGCACGCGTCGGAAGCCGTGTTCGCGTCCTGATCGATTCGGTGACGGCGCGCAAGGCCTACGGCCGTTCGGCGGGCGAAGCACCCGACATCGACGGCACCGTCGTCATCGGCGGCCGCGGCGTCAGCCGGCTGGTGCCGGGTGAGTTCGCCGACGTCGACATTCGCTCCGCGGGTACGCACGATCTCGCGGCGACGCTAGTCGCGGCAACGAACACCCCGTAGTACCGAGGCACGCCCTCAGCGCGACGGGTCGGCGGGCAGCCTGATCTCGAGCGCGAGCCGGCAATCGTGGCCGGCATCGAACGCGAGCGCGAAGCTCTCGCGTGCCCGACCCCGCTCGGCCGTTGCGCCGTACTCGTACACGCCGTAGGCGACCACGAGGTCACCGGCAGCGGAGGCGAGGCGGCGCGTGATGCGCGCTGCCGCGAGCGGGGCGTCCGGCGCATCGTCGGCACCCGGGCGGGCGTCCACCGGCGCCCGACCCGCGTGCAGCAGGCGCAGGTCCCGCGCCGCGAAGTCCTTGAGCGCCCGGGCCCGACCGCGCGTCCGCCACTCGTCGGTGAAACGCTCGTCGCAGCTCGCCACGTCACGTAGTCCGCCACCCGCCGGCCGGGAGCGCGCGGTGACCGAGAGGTGCCGGTCGCGGTCCGCGGCGGGCAGCGGGTAGGCCGCACCGGCGTCGAGGATCACCTGCCAGTCACCGCCGGCGTTTCGCCGCCACACGGTGAAAAAGTAGCCGGCCTCGCCGGCCACCGTCGCGCCCGCGGTGAAGCGCAGCCACGGTCCGCTGGTCCAGCCGAAGTCGCCGGCGGCCGCCAGCGTGCCGACGTCCGGTCGCCAGACGAGGCGCGCGCCGTCGTCCGCGAGCGCCTCGTAGAGCGCGCGCGCCGGGCGCGGCTCGGGCGACAGGACGACGGCACTGTCGGCGAGAAACGCGAGGAAGCCGGCCGGCACGCCGTCGCTGGCCACCGCGCCCTGAAAACGCGATTCCGCGCCAAAGAGGGCGCCCGCATCCGCCGCCCGCGCCGGCGGCGCGGGCGCCGCGAGGAGCAGCGTGGAGGCCAGCAGTGCACTGGACGGCAGGCGAGGCATCGGATCCGCTCCACGGTGCAGCCGGGACCTGACCCCCGGCACGGGCGGCAGGCTGAACGGCGTCATCCACCGCGTTTATACTAAGCGCACGCCGAACCCAATGCGATCTTGCCGGAGGTTTCCATGTTGTCTTCCCGTTTTGGCCTGAGTGTGGCGGCAGCCGTGCTCGGTCTGTCGATGTTGCTCAGCGCCGGGTGCGCGACCACGAATGCACGCACTGACTTCGACCCGTCGGCTGACTTCAGCAAGTTCCATACCTACGTCTGGGCCGGTGGCAAGGACCTGACGAACTCGGGCCTGCTCGACAATTCGCTGGTCGACAAGCGGGTCAAGGAGATCGTGACCCGTCAGCTGACCGCGAAGGGCCTGACCGAAGTCGCTGCCGGACAGCCGTCGGACCTCGTGGTGCGCTACTGGGTGGGGGTCCGGGAAAAGACCGAGATCGACACGATCCCGACCGCCGGCTACGGCGGCTATGCCTACGGTCCCTACTGGGCCGGACGCTGGGGTCCCGCCTACGACCAGGTGGTGGTGAACAACTACCACGAGGGCACGCTGATCGTGGACCTGATCGACGCGAAGTCGAAGGACCTTGCCTGGCGCGCCTACCTCGTCCAGACGATGGACCGCGACCTGAAGAAGACGGCCGAGAAAGCCGAGCGCAACGCCGAAGCGGCGTTCACGAACTACCCGCCCCGGCCGACGGGCAAGTAAGGCGTCGGCATCGGCACCTGCGCGGGCGAGGCCTGCGCGGGTGGCCGCCCGGTCAGGGCGAGGTGGAGCTCGCGAGGCGCCACTGGCCCGCTTTGTCGCGGCAGTAGCTCAGCGTGAACGGCTCGGTCGACGACTTGACGGTGGTTTCACCGCCGAGGTCGCGGCACGAATAGCCGTCACGGCTGTAACTCTTCGTGACCTTCATCGTGGCGCTGTTGCCGGAGCCCGGGGCGTTGAAGTGCACGGGCACGCCGTCCGGCTGCGAGGCGACCGTCGACTCGGCAAAGTTGATGAAAAGCTTGAGGTCAGCCTCCGGGAAGGCTGCGAAGTTCGTGCCCTTGAGCAGCGCGCCGAAGCCCGTCGCCGCCTCGGCACGCGGCAGGGCGAGGCAGGCGGTCACGGCGGCAAGGGCGAGGGAGCGAAGCAGGCGACGGATCGTCATGGCGAGGCCTCGAGGGTCGGTGAGATCGGACGGGCAGCCGACTCAGGGTGCCGGCAATGACGCCAGTATGCCAAGGCGCAGGTCGTGAAAGCGCGGCGCGAAGCCGAGCTCGTCGCGCAGGCGACGGTTGTCGACACGCCGCGTTTCCCTGAGGAAGGACCAGAACTCCGGGCTGACCCGCCGCTCCGCCTCGTCCCGGCCGACGAGCGTCGGCGGCGGCAGCCCGCAGAGCGTGGCCACCCGCTCGAAATACTCCGTCATCGTCGTCGAATTGCCGTCGGTCACGTTGTACACGCGGTTCTTGGCCTGGGGCGCCGCGATCGCCAGCAGGCAGGCGGCCACGAGATCATCGACGTGCACGCGCGACGAGGGAGGGGCCTCGGAATGGCGGATCATCGGCTCGCCGCGCTTCAGCCGCTCGGTCGGCAGGCGGCCCGGCCCGTAGATAGCCGGGACGCGGAAGATCGTCCACGGCACGCGCTGCGCGCTGCCCCAGCGGCGAATTTGTTCCTCGGCGTCCACCCGGCGCCGGGCACGGTCCGTGCCCGGCCGGAGCGGGGCGTCCTC
>CAITAM010000305.1 GCA_903890265.1 uncultured Pseudomonadota bacterium
ACATGTTCGGCCCCGTGCGCGGACCCTGGCCCGACGGGTCCTGGAAGGGCTGGTGGGGCCCCAACCCGCCGTATCACACGCCGGTGTTCGTGCTCACGCACCACCCGCGCGATCCCCTCGAGATGGACGGTGGCACGACCTTCCACTTCGTCACCGGAGGGATTCACGCAGCGCTGGATGCCGCGAAGGCAGCCGCCGGTGCCCGCGACGTGCGCATCGGCGGTGGCGCGGCCACGGTCCGCCAGTACCTGAAGGCCGGTCTGGTCGACGAGATCCACCTCGCCCTCTCGCCCGTGGTGCTCGGGCGGGGCGAGGCGCTGCTGGCGGGGATCGACCTGACGGCGCTGGGCTTTACGTGCACCGAGCACGCGGCCTCCGGCCGCGCGACGCACGTCGTGCTGTCGCGTCAGGGCTCGGACCCCGACCCCGCCGGGACCGAGACCGTGTCTTCGAGCGGAAACTAGGCGAGCGCGGCGCGTATGCGCGCGGCCTGGGCCTCGAGCACCGCAGGGTCCGCCTTGACCCGGGCGTGGCGCTGCCAGTCCCGGTCGTCATAGACCGGGATCACGTGGATGTGCAGGTGAAAGACCGTCTGGCCGGCGGCGGCGCGGTTGAACTGGGTGATCACGATGCCCGCCGGGCTGAGCGCCTTGTCGATGGCGCGTGCGACGCGCTGCGCGGCGAGGATCGAGGCCGCGAGCGACTCCGCGGAGGTGTCGAGCAGGTTTTCACCGGCCACCTTCGGCACGATCAGCGTGTGCCCCGGCGACTGCGGCATGATGTCCATGATGGCGAGCACGTACTCGTTCTCGTACACCGGAATCGACGGCAGCTCGCCCCGCAGGATCTTCGCGAACGGATTGTTCGGGTCGTAGGCCATGTCGCTCAGCCTCCGCCGGCCGAGAACGTGTCACAGGCCTTGATCTGCCCGGCGTCGAGGCCGCGCTTGAACCACTGCATGCGCTGCTCAGAGCTGCCGTGCGTGAACGTTTCCGGCTGCACGTAGCCGCGGGCCGAGCGCTGCAGCCGGTCGTCACCGACCGCTGCCGCGGCGCTCATGGCCGACTCGATGTCACCGGCCTGCAGGACGTTCTTCTGCGCCTGGGTGCGCGCCGCCCAGACACCGGCGAGGCAGTCGGCCTGCAGCTCGAGGCGCACCGAGAGCGCGTTGGCGCGCACCTTGTCGGTCCGCTGCTGGGCGCTGTGGACCCGTCCCGAGACACCGAGCAGGTTCTGCACGTGGTGGCCGACCTCGTGCGCGACCACGTAGGCGCGTGCGAATTCGCCCTGCGCGCCGAGCCGGTTCTGCAGCTCGTCGAAGAAGCCGAGGTCGAGGTACACCTTCTCGTCGGCCGGGCAGTAGAACGGCCCCATGGCGGACTCCGCGGTGCCGCAGGCGGACTGCGACACGTCGCGGAACAGCACGAGTTTCGGTTCGCGGTAGGTGGCACCCGCCTCGCGGAACACGGCATTCCAGACGTCCTCGGTGTCGGCGAGCACGACCCGGATGAAATGGTTCTGCTGCGACTCGGCCGCCGACTCCTGCACGGGACCGGCCGCCCGTGGCGCCGGCGTCGGTGCCGCGACCCGCTGCGCGTTCAGCACCATGCGCGGGTCACCGCCCAGGAACATCACGACCAGCGCCAGCACGAGCGTGCCCACGCCGCCGCCAACCACCGCCGTGCGGCCCATGCCGGCGCCACGCCGGTCTTCCACGTTGTCGCTTTCGCGCCGACCTTGCCAATCCACGGCGACGTCCCCATGTTGAGTGCAGGTGAAGTACGGGCGGCGCCGGTCTGCCGACCGGTCCGCCTGCGCCCGAGTATAGCGGCAGCGCGTGGCGCGCCGTCGCCCGTGGCCAGTCGCCAGTCGTTAGTCGCCAATCGTCAGTCGCCGCGCGACCGGCCAGCCGATACCATGGCCGGGTCGACCGGTCCCTCCCCTGCAGGTAACGCCCGATGGTGCGCCCCGGACTTTCCGCCCTGCTCGATGAGCTCAAGGCCACCGTGCTCGAGGCGGAGGCGGCCCTCGGCCGGCCGACCGGCGGCAGCGGTGACGCCGACGGGACGCCAGGCACCGCCGCCGGGCCCGCCGCGCACGGCACGCGGCTCTCGCCGGCGGCGAGGGCTCTGGCCCTTGCCCGGCGCCATCCGCTCGCGGTGCTGGCCGGCGTCGCGGCCATTGGCTTTCTCGTCGGGCGCGCCGGCCGCTCGCGGACCCGGCCGTGAGTACCGCTCAGGGACTCCTCGCGCGGTTGCGCGGCCTGTCGGCGGCGACGCTCGGGCTCGTGGTCAACCGCGTGGAGCTCGCGAGCACCGAGCTTGAGTTGGCCGCGCGGCTGCACGTGGCACGGCTCGTGTGGACGCTCGCCGGGCTCCTGTTCGGCTTTCTGGCGCTGATCTTCGGCTCGGTGTTCGTGCTCGTCGCCTGCTGGGACACGCACCGGGTCGCGGCGGCGGGGGCGCTGGCGCTGGGCTACGGCGCGCTCGGCGTGGCCGCCTGGTACCAGGGTAGTCGCCTCGCGCGGCGCGCACCGGCGCTGCTGTCAGCGACGGTGGCGGAGCTCAAGCACGACCTGGCCGCGCTGCGCGGGTCCGAGCCGTGACGAGACGCCGGATCGCCGAACTGCAGGCGAGGCGCACCGCGCTGATCGATGACAGTGGCGCGCTCCGGCAGGAAGCCCGGGCCCACGTCGAGGCGCTGAAGCCGGCCGTACACCGTCTCGAGCGTGCCGGCAGCGTCATGGCGCGGCTGCGCCGGCTGCCGCTCCGGTTCATCGTCACGGCGGCCCGCGCCGGCCTTGCCGAATCGCTGTCGAACGAGACCCGCCGGGCCACGTTGATCGCCGGGGCGGCGACCGGGGTCATGGCACTGATCCGCCGCTGGCGCCGCCGGTCGCACCGCCCGGGTAGCGGTGCGCCCGGCACCGATTCCGAAGGAGCCGCGCATGACGAGTCCTAAGCTGCAGGTCCGGGTGCTGCCCGTGACGCCGTTCGAGCAGAACTGCTCGCTGGTCTTCGACGAGGCGAGTCGCGAGGGGGCGGTCGTCGACCCGGGTGGCGATCTCGATCGCATCCTGGCGCTGGCGCAGTCGGAGGGCGTCCGGATCGTGAAGATCCTGATCACCCACGCCCACATCGACCACGCCGGCGCCACGGCCGAGCTCAAGCGCCGCCTCAACGTGCCCATCGAGGGTCCGCACGAGGGCGACCGGTTCTGGATCGAGGCGATGCCGGAGCAGGCGATCCGGTTTGGCTTCGAGCACGGCGAGTCGTTCGAGCCCGACCGCTGGCTGAACGACGGCGACCGCGTCAGCGTCGGATCGCTCGAGTTCGAGGTCCGCCACTGCCCAGGGCACACGCCGGGGCACGTGGTCTTCTTTCATGCGCCGTCACGCTTTGCGATCGTGGGCGACGTGATCTTCGCCGGCTCGATCGGCCGCACGGATTTTCCCCGTGGCAACCACGCCGATCTCATCCGCTCGATCCGCGATAACCTCTTCGTGCTCGGCGATGACGTGCAGTTCCTGCCGGGTCACGGCGGGCTGTCGACGTTCGGCGCCGAGCGGCAGACCAACCCCTACGTGTCGGACCGCGCGGTGGGTGCGGCGCGCGTGCCCACGCACCTCGGCTGACGGCGCCGCTCAGCGGGTACCGCGGCGGCGGGGATGCTCGCACCGCCGTCGCGAACGTCCTACAGGCCGAGCGCCGACAGCGACGGGTGGTCGTCCGGCCGGCGGCCGGCCGGCCAGTGGAACTTGCGCTCCGCGGCCGTGATCGCGAGGTCGTTGATGCTCGCGTGGCGCTCGCGCATAAGGCCTTCCGGGCTGAACCACCAGTTCTCGTTGCCGTAGGAACGGAACCACTGGCCGCTGTCGTCGTGCCACTCGTAGGCGAAGCGCACCGCGATCCGCTCACCGTCGTGCGCCCACAGCTCCTTGATCAGGCGGTAGTTGAGTTCGCGCGCCCACTTGCGGGTCAGGAACGCGGCGATCTCGGCGCGCCCGTGGATGAACTCGGCACGGTTCCGCCAGCGGCTGTCCTCGGTGTAGGCGAGCGCGACCCGGGCGGGGTCGCGGCCGTTCCACGCGTCCTCGGCCGCGCGCACCTTCTGCGCCGCGGTCTCCCGCGTGAACGGTGGCAGCGGCGGGCGGGTGGCGGGGATCGGCTCGGACATCGCAGGCACTCCGACGGTCAGAGGGGCACGCGCACGTAGTGATCGACCAGCAGCGCCGCAAACAGGATACCGAGGTAGGTGATCGAGTAGCGGAAGGTGCGCATCGGCAAGGCGGTGCGCGACGGATCGCGCATCTTGACGGCGTAGTAGAGGAACTTCGCATCGAGCGCCACGGCCGTGACGAGGTAGATGAGACCGGCCATGCCGGTCAGCACCGGCAGCAGCGTCACGAGGCAGAGCAGGATCGTATAGAAGAGGATGTGCAGGCGCGTGAACGCGACGCCGTGCGTCACGGGCAGCATCGGGATGCCGACCCGCGCGTACTCCTCGCGCCGCGCAATCGCGAGCGCCCAGAAGTGCGGCGGCGTCCAGGTGTAGATGATGAGGAAGAGCAGCAGCGCGTTCGGGTCCACCGTGCCCGTCACCGCAGCCCAGCCGAGCACCGGCGGCGCGGCGCCGGCGGCCCCGCCGATCACGATGTTCTGTGGCGTCGCGCGCTTCAGGAACAACGTGTAGACGATCGCGTAGCCGATCAGCGAGGCGAAGGACAGCACGGCGGTGAGCGGATTGACGAAAAAGACGAGGACCGCCATCGAGGCCATGCCGAGCGCGAAGGCAAAGCCGAGCGCCTGCGACTCCGACAGCGAGCCGGTCGGCAGCGGTCGCTGGCGGGTGCGCAGCATGTCGGCATCGATGCGGCTGTCGATCACGTGGTTGATGGCGGCCGCGGAGGCCGCCGACAGCCAGATGCCGAGCGTGCCGAACACGAGCGCGCGCAGCGGCGGCAGCGAGGGCGTGGCGAGGAACATGCCGACCACCGCCGTGAAGGCGATCAGCATCACGACCCGCGGCTTGGTCAGTTCAAGGTACTCGCGCCAGACGGAGCGTCGGGCGCCGAGCGACGCGTCGAGTTCGGGGGTGGCGGCCACGGATTGAGACCTGACTGACGTCCAGAGCGTACCGGCGGGGCGCAAAGCCTACCACGGGCAGCGGCCCGCGGCCGCGACGCAGCAGACCGTGGTCAGCGACCCGTCACGCCGGGCTCAGGCCCGGCGGCCGGTCAGGCCGAGCGACGGCGGGCGCGGCGTGAGGCAGCGCAGGAGGAGGAGCATCGCGCACAGCAGGAGCGCCGCGCCGGCGTTGTGCGCCGTGCCGAGGCTCAGCGGAAATCCCTTCCAAATCAAATTGATACCGATCAGCCACTGGGCCGCCACGGCGGCCACGAGCAACAGCGCCGCACGGCGCGTGTCGCGCTGCGACGAGGCGCGGAAGGCGACCGCGGCACAGCCGAGGAGCGCGAGCCCCACCAGCACGGCGCCGAAGCGGTGCGTCGCGTGGATGGCGGCCCGGGCGGCCGGCGGCAGCACCCCGCCCTCGTAGTCCTGGCCGAGACCGCGCCAGACCGTGAACCCGGCCGACCAGTCGCCGTCCGGCACGAGCCGCCCCTGGCAGGTCGGAAAGTCCGGGCAGGCGGTCGCCGCGTAGTTGGTGCTGGTCCAGCCGCCGAGCAGGATCTGCCCGGCCAGCAGCACGAGTGCCCCGACGGCCACCGCGCGCGCGCGCCGTTCGGCAGCGCTGACGCTGCGGGTGGCCGGCGTCAGGGACAGCCACCACAGGAGCGACAGCGTGGTCAGCCCGCCGACGAGGTGCAGCGTGACGATCGGTGGCATGACGAGCTTCGTGACGGTCAGCGCGCCGAGCAGCCCCTGCAGGCAGACGGTGAGCACGAGGAGCCCGGGCAGCAGGCGCGGCTGCTGGGCAAAGCGGCGATTGGCGACGGCCAGGCCCGCGAGGGCGAGGATCAGCAGCCCGAGCGTCGAGGCGGCATACCGGTGCACCATCTCGCGCAGCGCCTTGCCGTAGTCGAACGGGTGGGTCGGGTGCAGCGCGTTGATGCTGTCGGCCTCGACGACGGCTGCCGCCGGATGGAAGTGCCCGTAGCAGCCCGGCCAGTCCGGGCAGCCGAGGCCCGCCGCGGTCAGGCGGACCCAGGCGCCCATCACGATCACGATGAAGGCGAGCAGCGCGCCGGCGCGCGCGAGACGGCGGAACAGGGCAAGGCGGTTGGCGTCGGTCATCGCGGATCCTGGAGCGTGCGGCGGTGGTCAGCCGATGTGGGAGTACTTGAGCAGGCGCTTGGTGTCCTCGAGGAGGGAGCGCGTGAGGTCGGTCGGTCCGTAGCCGAGCACGAGGTTGCCGTGCGGATCGACGAGGTACACGGCACCGGCGTTGAGCGCCTCGCGGCCTTCGGCGGCATCGAAGGTCGACAGGAGCGCCCGACCGCTGTCACCGCCCGGTCGGGCGCAGACGAGGTCGGTGTCGCTGCCGCACAGTGCGGGGTCGGGCTCGCCGCCGGCCGTCAGGTAGACGCGGCGCACCCGGGTCGCGTCCTTGCCGAGCAGCAGTCGCGCCTGGCGCGTGTCGTGCAGGCGCGTGAGGCAGCTCTCGTTGCAGGAGCCGCTGCCGAGCACGACATACAGCCATTTGCCGCGCAGGACGTCGCTGCCGAGGTCGGCGCCATCGAGGGCCGTCAGCGTCGCCGCGGGCAGCGGCCGTACCGGATCAAAGAGCCTGCCGTGCGCCGTGTTGCCGCCGGCGCGGTAGCCGATGCCGCCGTAGTACATGAGGAAAGCGAGCGCGAGCGGGCCGAAGAAGAGGAAGGCGAGCAGCAGGAGCTTGATCTGCTGGGCGCGCCGCGACGGCGCGGGTGCGGCCGGCGACACGCTCATGACTGCGTCACCGGGCGGCGCGAGGCCCGCATGAACAGGAAGGCGAGCGTCAACGCGCAGCCGAGCCACGTGATCGCGTAACCGAGATGCTGCGCCGGTGGCAGGCCGGGCGGCTGCCAGTCGCGGACGAAGGCGTCCGGCGCGCTCGCGTCCAGCAGGAGGATCTGCGGGTAGAGCGGCCGGCCGAGCTCGCGCTCGAGCGCGTCGATGGTGGGGTAACTCATGAGCTTCGGCCATTCCTTGCCCGGGTGATCGGTCAGGTTGACGCCGCGGCGCGGCAGCAGATCGGCGCGGCCGGTCAGCGTGCGGCTGTCGGCACTGACGGCAAGGTCAGGGAGCCGCCCGGACGAGCGGTGCGGCACCCAGCCGCGATCGACGAGGATCGTCTCCGCCCCGGGCCGGTCGAGCGGCGTCAGCACGCGGTAGCCCGCCTCGCCGTCGTGGCTCATGTTGTCCAAAAGGAACTGCCGCTCGCCGAGGTAGCGGCCGCTGACCTGGACGTGGCTGAAGCGCTTGGGCGGAACGGCGGCCCGCGGCAGCTCGATCAGCTGATCGGTGCCCGAGGCGAAGCCGTCCCAGAGCGCCTGCTTTTCGAGGTAACGCGACCACTGCCAGCCGGCGAGGCCGAGCAGGAACGCGACACCCGCGAGCGCCGCGATGGATCCCTTGATGCTCGGCCGAAAGACCCGCCCGGTCGGTCGCTGCCCCGTCGCTGCCACTATAATGATTCCCAACGTAAGGAGAATGAATTGCCCGGCTTTCGCCTGCTTGTCGTCGGTCTGCTGCTGGCCATCGTTTTCAATCTCGGCACCGCGCTCTTCCACCTGTCGTCGGAGCGGGGCGCGGATGACGCCGAGAAGTCCCGCAAGCTGCTGCGCGCGCTCACCTGGCGTATCGCGCTGTCGATCAGTCTCTTCCTGCTGATCCTATTCGCATGGACGCAGGGCTGGATTCAACCGCACCGCGTCGGCGGCTGAGCCGCTCGATCGCGGCGATCGAGCGGGAGCGGTCCAACACGCCGCGCGCGGCGACGGCCGAAAAAACGAAGGGCCCGGCGTCCTCAGACGGCCGGGCCCCGGTAGCACAGCGGGCCTCGGGGCCCCGGCGTCAGAGCCAGTAGACGAAGACGAACAGGCCGAGCCAGACCACGTCCACGAAGTGCCAGTACCACGCCACCGCCTCGAACGCGAAGTGGTTCTGCGCCGTCTGCTGGCCGCGCAGCACGCGGAACCAGATGACCGTCAGCATGATCGCGCCGATCGTCACGTGCAGGCCGTGGAAGCCCGTCAGCATGAAGAAGGTCGAGCCGTAGATGCCGGTCTTGAGCTGCAGGCCGAGCTCCGTGTACGCCTCGCGGTACTCCGTCGCCTGCAGGTAGACGAACAGGAAGCCGAGCAGGAAGGTCGCGGCGAGGAAGATCTTGAGAATGGCGCGGTTGCCGGCACGCAGGGCGTGGTGCGCGATCGTGATGGTGACGCCCGAGGTCAGGAGCAGCAGCGTGTTGACGAGCGGCAGGCCGAGTGCCGGCACCGTCTCGAAGGAGCCGTCCTCGTGCGGGCCGAGGCGGCTGGGGCCGTTGCTGGGCCAGCCCCCGTCGAAGTGGCTCCACAGCAGGCTGTGGGTCATCTGCTTCGCACCCGCGCCCGACAGCCAGGGCACCGAGAGATTGCGCGCATAGAAGAGTGCGCCGAAGAACGCGGCAAAGAACATGACCTCGGAGAAGATGAACCACATCATGCCCATGCGGAACGAGCGGTCGACGTCCATGTTGTAGAGGCCCGCCTCGTTTTCCGAGATGACCTTGCCGAACCAGCCGAAGAACAGCACCGCGATCAGCGCAAAGCCCGCGAACAGCACCGCCGTGCCCGGGACGCCCTCGCCGCCCTCCAGCGTCAGTGAGGCACCGATCATGAGGATGAACAGCGACACCGAGCCGAAGATCGGCCAGATGCTGCCGTGCGGGACGTAGTACTTGGCCGAGTCAGCCGGGGAATGTGCGTTTGCCATGACGATTCCTAATAGATCCACCTGTAGGGCACCGCCTGGGACGGGCGGTGCAGTACAAACCCGCCTAGTTTGCCGCAGCGACCCGGGGGCTGTCGAAAAAAGAATAGCTTAGGGTGACCCGGTCCACGTCCGCCGGCAGGTCCGGGTCGACGATGAAGCGCACGGTCATGTGCCGGCCCTCGTCCGCCGCGAACGGCTGGGGACTGAAGCAGAAGCACTCGGTTTTCTGGAAATAGCGCGCCACGGAGCTCGGCGCGATCGACGGCACCGCCTGCGCGACGACCGCCGCCCCGGAGCGGTTGCGGGCATAAAACGTCGTCGAGTAGAGCTTGCCGGGATGGACCTGCATGGTCGGCGCGTCGGCGCGGAAATCCCAGCGCCCGGCATTCGGCACGCTGGACAGAAATTCGATGGTCACGAGCCGGTCGACCGCCGGCCGCTCCACGACGTGGCGGGCCTGCGTTCCGTACCAGCGGTTGCCGGTGTCCCAGACCTTGCAGAGCACGCTGTAGAGCGGCACCAGGGCAAAGCCGAAGGCGAAGCTCCCGAGCGCGAAGATCACGAGCCGCGTGACGAGCGGTACGTGGCGTCGGGGACCGGTGGGGACGGGGTAGTGTTCGTTCATCGCGGTTCGGGACCCGGCCGGGGCCCCGACCACCTGTCAGCCACGCCGCGCGTGCAGGACCTGCAGCGCGATGAAGCCCGCGTACAGGCCGAAGGCGAGCAGCGCGAGGAGCACCGCGTTGCGCCGGGCTTTCGCCCGGCGCAGCGCGGTCTCGGCATCGGCCGTGGCCTGGCGCGTCATCACAACGGCGGGGCTGTCGGCCTTAGACATGCTCGTGGTGCGTGTTCGCGTCCGTGATCAGCGGCGGCGTCTCGAAGCTGTGGTACGGCGCGGGCGAGGCCACCGACCACTCGAGACCGACCGGCTCCGCGTCGCTCCAGACCTTGGCCGTCGCCTTGGCGCCACCGCGGACGCACTGCAGGATGAGGACCACGAACAGGAGCTGCGACAGGCCGAACACGAAGCCGCCGAGCGACGAAACCCGGTTCCAGTCCGTGAACTGCACGTTGTAGTCCGGGATACGCCGCGGCATGCCGGCGAGGCCGAGGAAGTGCTGCGGGAAGAACAGCACGTTGACGAAGATCGCCGACAGCCAGAAGTGCAGCTTGGCGAGGCCCATGTTGTACATGTGGCCGGTCCACTTCGGCAGCCAGTAGTACACGGCCGCCATGATCGCGAACACCGCGCCGCTGACGAGCACGTAGTGGAAGTGGGCGACCACGAAGTAGGTGTCCTGGTACTGGAAGTCGGCCGGCGCGATCGCGAGCATGAGGCCCGAGAAGCCGCCGATCGTGAACAGGAACAGGAACGACAGCGAGAACAGCATCGGCGGCTCGAAGGACAGCGAGCCCTTCCACATCGTCGCGCACCAGTTGAAGACCTTCACTCCCGTGGGGATCGCGATCAGCATCGTCGAGAGCATGAAGAACAGCTCGCTCGCGAGCGGCATCCCGGTCGTGAACATGTGGTGCGCCCACACGAGGAACGACAGGAAGGCGATCGACGCGGTCGCGTAGACCATCGCGTCGTAGCCGAACAGCGGCTTGCGCGAGAAGGTCGGGATGATCTCGGACACGATGCCGAACGCCGGCAGGATGAGGATGTAGACCTCCGGGTGACCGAAGAACCAGAAGATGTGCTGGTACATCACCGGGTCGCCGCCACCGGCCGGGTTGAAGAAGCTGGTGCCGAAGTAGTGGTCGGTGAGCAGCATGGTCACTGCACCGGCCAGCACCGGCATCACGGCGATCAGCAGGTAGGCGGTGATGAGCCAGGTCCAGCAGAACAGCGGCAGGCGCAGCAGCGTGAGGCCCGGTGCGCGCATGTTCATGATCGTCACGATCACGTTGATGGCACCCATGATCGACGACGCACCCATGAGGTGGATCGCGAAGATCATGGTCGGGAAGCTGTTGCCGGCCTGCAGCGACAGCGGCGGGTACATCGTCCAGCCGCCGGCCGGGCCACCGCTCGCCGTGAAGAACGACGACAGCAGCAGCGTGAACGCGAACGGCATGATCCAGAAGCTGTAGTTGTTCATGCGCGGCAGGGCCATGTCCGGCGCGCCGATCTGCAGCGGGATCATCCAGTTCGCGAGACCAACGAACGCCGGCATGACGGCGCCGAAGATCATGACCAGCGCGTGGGTCGTGGTCATCGAGTTGAAGAACGCCGGATCGACGTACTGCAGGCCCGGTGACCAGAGTTCCGCGCGGATGACCATTGCCATCGCGCCGCCGATGAAGAACATGATGAGTGCGAACACGAGGTACATCGTGCCGATGTCCTTGTGGTTCGTCGCAAACAGCCAGCGGCCGATGCCGGCCGGCTTCTCATCGTGATGGTCGGCGTCGTGCGTGTGAACGTGTGCCATGATTATCTTCCCTCGGATCTTTGCGTATTACTGCGCGACGCGGCTGGCGTCTTCCGCCACGTTGGCGGCGGTGGTCGCGGCCGCAGAGCTCGGCGCACTGCCCGACGTAGTGGCCGATCTTCTCGGCCTTGAACCAGCTCTCGTTGACGAAGCCCGGGATCGCGTCCTTCTTGATCGCGAAGTCCGGCACCCACCAGGCGTGAATCACGTCGCTGCCGGTGAGGAGCACGCGTACCTTGGTGTCGACCGGCACGACCATCGGGTTATCAACCGACAGCAGGTAGTCCTTGACCGTCGCGGGATCGATACCCGATCCGCGCTGGCGCGCCTCGTTCGAGTCCTGCGACAGCTTTGAGTAGAAGCTGACGCCCTCGCCGAGGTACTCGTACTGCCACTGCCACTGGTAGCCGGTGATTTTCACCGACAGCTCCGAGCCGCGCGTGTCTTCCATCATGATCAGCGTCTTGGCGGCAGGCACGGCCATGGCGACCAGGATGAGCACAGGGACCGCGGTCCAGACGATCTCGACCTTGGTGCTGTGCGTCAGGGTCTTGTCCGGAATCGCACCGGCCGACTTACGGAACGCGATCAGCGAGTAGATCATCGCGCCGAACACGACCACGGCGATCGCGACACAGACCCAGAAAATGGTCATGTGCAGCTCGTACACGGCGTGCGACACGGGGGTCACGCCACGGGTCATGTTGTAACTGCTCTCATAGCCCCACGCCGGCAGCGCGGCGATGAATCCGGCGAGCAGTATCGCGACCTTCCTCGTCTTTACATCGAACATGTCAGCCCCTTTCGGCCTCAGCCTTGATCCCAATGTGCAAACTTCAATCCAATCTGAAAACAGCCCAACCTTCACGACGCTGCTGGCACGACGGCGCGCCCGCCGGCGTGATCACAGCCCGGGCGACTCGCTGGTCCTGCCGACCAGTACCTTCAGCCTGTCGTACAACCGCCGCCGCTCCTCTTCGGTGAGGAAGGCGCCGATTTCCGTCATTCGTCCGTGCGACCCCAGCAGCAGCCGGGCCGGGTACCAGCCCGGCGGGTTCGTGAGCTTAACGCTCGCCCAGTGGCGCGGGTACTCGGTCCGCTCCACGCCGCCCGGGCCCCGCGTCTCGACCACGACCTGCGCGGCGTCGATCTCGATCGACTGCGTGTAGTGCCGACGCTTCAGGCTGGAACCGAGCGCCCAGCCCAGCAGGGCAAGCTCGAGCCCCGCGAAGGGCAGCACCGGCCAGAACCCCGACAGCACGAAGAAACCCGCCACGGTCAGCGACACGGTGGCGATCCCGGCGAAGAAGAACAGCGCGCCGCCGGGGGTCAGCGAACAGTTCGGCAGCAGTTCGATGCGCCGCAGTGTACGCCCGATCCCGTCCGCCGCCGTGTCCGCGTCCGCACCCATGCTCGTGCCGCTTTCGCGCCTCAGTCAATTGCTGCCGCGAATGGTATACAGCTGTGCAAATCGTTTCAATGACAATGACTTGCGCGCTGTTCGTTCAGTACAGCAGCGGCCATTGCGCGCGCTGTCCGCGGCGTCGCGCCGGGGCCATCCGATGCCGCCTTCAGGCACGTTGTGCGCGCGCACAACGTGCCTGAAGGCGGCATCGGATGGCCCCGGC
>CAITAM010000306.1 GCA_903890265.1 uncultured Pseudomonadota bacterium
CCGGCGCGCGGCCGGCGCGGGCCGCCGAGCCCGACGGCGATGGCGCCGCCCATCGTGCCCTGCCCGGCCGGCCGGCCCCAGAGCGGCCCGAAATCGGGCGGGTCGAAGGCGAGCTGCTGACCGTGCCCGGCGAGCAGTGCGCGCACCTCGGTGAGCGGTGTCGCGGCCCTCACCGCCAGCACGAGCTCGGCCGGCTCGTAGAGCGTGATGCCGGCAAGGCGCGACAGGTCAAGCACGGCCGAGGCCCCGGGCGCCGGGTGGAGCGCCGCGCGCGTGCCGTGGCCCCTGATCGCGAACGAGGTCCGGGGCTCTGGCGCACGCACGGCGTCCGCCACCATCGCCACGGCCTCCGACTCGTCCGCGGGCAGGAGCACGGGCATCGCGCTCAGAACCGGGGCAGCTCGGGAAAGCGCAGCTCGCCGCGGTGCACGTGCACGCGACCGAGCTCCGCGCAGCGGCAGAGCCGCGGAAAGACCTTGCCCGGGTTCAGGAGCTCGCGCTCGTCGAACGCGCACTTGACGCGACCCTGTTGCGCAAGGTCCTCCGGCCCGAACTGGAAGTCCATGAGATCGCGCTTCTCGACGCCGATGCCGTGCTCGCCGGACAGCACCCCGCCGACCTCGACGCAGAGCTTGAGGATCGCGGCACCGAACGCCTCCGCCCGGTCGAGCTCGCCCGGCACGTTCGCGTCGTAGAGGATGAGCGGGTGGAGGTTGCCGTCGCCGGCGTGGAAGACGTTCGCCACGCGCAGGCCGAACGTTTGCCCGAGCTCGGCCATGCGGCCGAGCACGCGACCAAGCGCCTGGCGCGGAATCGTGCCGTCCATGCAGAGGTAATCGGGCGAGATCCGCCCGATGGCCGGGAACGCCGCCTTGCGCCCGGCCCAGAAGCCGAGTCGCTCGCTCTCGCTGTGACTGGCGCGGACCGAGACGGCGCCCGCCGCACGGGCGATGGCGAGCACCTCTCCTGCGAGGTAGTCGACCTCGACCGCCTCGCCGTCGAGCTCGACGATGAGGAGCGCCTCGACGTCGAGCGGGTAGCCCGCACCGACGAAGGCCTCGGCCGCCGCGGTCGAGGCGCGGTCCATCATCTCAAGGCCCGCCGGGATGATGCCGGCGGCAATCACGTCACCGACACACCGCGCGGCGCCGTCGATGGTGGCGAAGCCGAGCAGGAAGGCCTGCTGCGTGGCGGGCTTCGGCAGGATGCGCACGATCACCTTCGTCACGACGCCGAGCAGCCCCTCCGAGCCCGTGACGATGCCAAGGAGATCCAGACCGCCGCTGTCGAAGCACTTGCCGCCGAGTTGCACGACCCCGCCGTCGGCGAGCACGAGTTCGACGCCCAGGAGGTTGTTGGTCGTCATGCCGTACTTGAGGCAGTGCACACCGCCGGAGTTCTCGGCCACGTTGCCGCCGATCGAGCAGGCGATCTGGCTCGAGGGGTCGGGGGCGTAGTAGAAGCCGCGCCCGGCGACCGCCTGGCTGATGGCGAGATTGGTGACGCCGGGCTCGACCACCGCGCAGAGGTTGTCGTAGTCGATATCCAGGATCCGGTTGAACTTGCCCATGCCGAGCACGATCAGGCCGCTGCCGGCCGAGATCGCCTTCGGCGTGGTCCCCTTGGCGATGCGGAGTTCCTTGCGCTCCGCCGCGGCGAGCAGCAGATGGGCGCAGGCGAAGTCGATGGTCTGCTCCGCCACCTCGGACAGC
>CAITAM010000307.1 GCA_903890265.1 uncultured Pseudomonadota bacterium
CGGTGCCGTGGGCGCGGTACGGTAATCCTGCTGGTAGACGATGTCGTAGTACTTGACGTCGAAGGCGTTCAGGAGGTCGACGCTCACCTTGACCGACTCGCCCAGGTGGCGCTGCAACCGGACGTTGGTGACGAAGGACGAGGGCGAGTTGATCGAGTTGTCCTGCGCCGCCGGGTAGTTGCCGATGTAGCGCCCCTCGACCGCCGCGGTCCACGGCCCGACGTCCTTCACGGTCGCCCGCAGCAGCGCGACCTCCGGCACGGCGTTCGGGATCCGGTCGCCGCTCGAACCGCTGGCATTCGGGTCCGCGTAGCGGGCGTGCGTCCACGCAAGGTCGGCATCCAGCAGGACATGCCGCCCGAGCACCCAATGGTTGTTCCATTCGACGCCGTAGCGACGGCTCGCGTCATTCGGCGACGTGCTGCCGATGTCCGAATCCGCGTTGTAGACAAGCTCCGAGTTGCTGTTCAGCACCCAGACGGCCAGGGATGACTGGAGCCCCGCGAGCGCTTCCGTGCGTGCGCCCACCTCGTAGCCAATGGCGGAAACCAGTGGCGGTACCGGTGAGGCCGCGCCCTGCGTCGTGGGATCGATCCGGTCGATCGCGCCGCGGGCGTCGTTGCTGTGGAAGCCGCGTCCGGCGTTGACGAAGAACTCGGTATGCGCCCACGGGCCGAGCACGAGGGCCGCCTTTGGCAACAGCAGGCTAGCGCTCGCGCTGCCGGAGTTCTCGGCAAAGAACGCATCGGTCTGCTTCATCGAGATCGACTGCTCGCGCAACCCGACCAGCGAGCGCAGCCAGGGGGTCCACGTGGTGGTGTTCTGCAGGTAGACGCCGACCGAGGTCTCGCGCACCCGATCCGCACTGACGTTCGAAAACACCACCCGTCGCTGCGTGTTGTTCAGCCCCACGTCGATGGCGTCGAATCTCGCCTGCACGCCGGCCTCGGTGACGCTGGCGTGTCCGGCAAGGAGGTGGTCCCAGCCCTCGACGTAGCTCGCGCCACCCACGTGCCGGTGCTCGAACTGCTCGAACTGATCGGTCGGCAGCAGCGGGTCCGGCGCATACACCGGTGGATTGCCTGGTACGGGTGACAGCGAATTGCGGTTCTCGTACAGCGTGAAGTCGGAGACGAGGCGCAGCCGGTAATACTCGTAGAACGCCGACACCCGCCGGTAGCCGTCGCTATTACGGAGGTGCCATTCGCCGGACAGGACCGCGCGCCCCGTCTCGCCACCGTCGCTTGGGTCGACCGCGCCAAAGCGAGGCAGCGCTCCCGACGTGATCAGCTCCAGCGGGACCTGGTCCGTCGAGTTCCACGACGCGTCGTAGTACTGGGCATCGACCGACCAGCCGTGGTCGAGCGAGCCGTCGCTGAGCCGCAGCAGCGCATTTTTCTTGCGCAGGTTCTCTGGCGTTACCCAGGGACCGTTCTCCTGCAGCAGTTCCAGGGCACCCAGCAGCACGGGCCCGTCATGGTCGGCCGTCGCGCGGTTCGTGGCGCCGATGGCACCGAGCGGCGACGAGCCGGCCACCATCACGCGCCGGTAATCGTCCGCGCCGAGCGTCACGTTGATCAGGCTCTGCGGCAGCGAGTTCCGGTAGTGGATATCCACCGCACCGGCGGCCGAGAAGTCGCCCTGGCTCGCAAAATACGGGCCCTTCAGGTAGTTGATGCGATCAACGAGTTCCGGCACCAGGAAATTGAGGTCCGAGTAGCCCTGGCCGTGCGCATTGGTCGGCATGTTGACCGGTACGCCGTCGACATAGCTCGCAAGGTCGGTGCCGTGGTCGAGGTTATAGCCACGCAGAAAATACTGGTTCGCCTTGCCATCGCCGGAGTGCTGGGTGACCACGAGCCCCGGTACCGTCTCCAGCACCTCGCCCGGCCGGAGCAGCGGGATGTCCTGCAGCAGCACGCCATTGATCGTGCCCTGGGAGGCCGCGTCGCTCGTGCCGATCGCGTTCTCGTAGTGCGATTGCACGACCACTTCCTCGAGCACGTTGGCCGCACCGGGGAGCAACGCCGCCGTGCGCTCCTCGGCACTCGCCGCACCCGTGTGGCCCAGCGCGAGTCCGGCGCCCGAGAGGAAAACCCACCAGGGCAGCAGGCGCTGCCGGCCAGTGAGTCCGCCGCCGCGCGCGGGCCCGGCCCACACACGGCCGGCCCGCAGACACCACAGCAGGAGCGGCGCCAGCCGCTTCCGCCGCACTTTCGTGGTCGCACTGCACACAGTCGCTCTGCCTTGGGTGGGCCCGCCGGTCGCCGGACGGTACCGGGGACCCGGTAAGAAGTATTTCCTTTTATTCTTACCAGATCATGACGCGACCGTGTCGGTCTGGCAGGCCGGTCGGCGCGACGGCCTCAGCGGTGCCGGTGCGGGTGCTTGTGCGGGTGGGAGCGCGCAGGGGCGTGGCCGTGTGCCGCCCCGTCCGCATCGGGCCGGAATGTCGCGTGGCCGTCCCGTTCACCGGCCGCGGGGTGATGGGAATGGGCGGCGTCGCTCACGTGGATGAGGTTCAGCTGCCCGTGCCGCACGCCGCGCTCGGCAATCAGCGAATCGGCAAAGCGGCGAACGTCGCGGACCCGCCCCTTCAGCATGACGGCCTCGAGGCAGTTGTCGTGATCCAGGTGGGCGTGCATGGCGGCGACCGTGAGGTCGTGGTGCTCGTGCTGCAACTCGGTCAGGCGCTCGGCAAGCGAGCGCTCGTGGTGATCGTAGACATAGGACAGGCTCGCGACGCACGGCCCCGCGTCATCGCGTTGGCCGGCGCGCTCCTGCAACTCGCGGCGCAGGATGTCGCGCACCGCTTCGCTGCGCGAGGCGTAGCCGCGCTCCGCGATCAGCTCATCGAACGCGGCAGCGAGTTCCTCGGACAGGGAAATCGTGAATCGGTCCATGCCAGCGTAACTCCTCGGTCCGCGAAGGGTAGCCCGCGCGCTGCCGACGTGCACGGATGTCACCGGAAATTCATCCGCCGCCCCTAGCCTGAGCGGATGCCAGCGCCGCCACCGACCGCACCGCACGGACGCGTCCGCCCTCTGCTCCTCGGCCTCGCGTGGCTCGCGGCCGGCGGTGCGGCGGTGGCCCAGCCGACCGCCATGCCGACCGGCACCGCGACGGCGAACTCCACAGCGAGCGTCCCGGCGAGCGAGGCGATCGAGGTCCTGGTGCTCGAGGCCTCGGTCACCCCCGCCGCTCGCGGCGTGCGGAGCGCGGATGTCTACGCGCTGTTCGTCAACGTCGAAGCGACCGAGGTGCTCTGCGGCGCCGACAGTCCCGTCGCGGAGCGCGTCGAGCTCGTCGGTGCCGACGGCAAGGCGCGGCCATTCAGTGATTTTTCGTTCCACGAAGACGTCGAGACCCGGCTGACCCCCGACCTGCACCTGCGGCTCCTCGGCCTGAAGCACCCGCTGCAGCCGGGCGATCCGGTCCTGGTCACGATGCACTTCGAGGAAGGCGGCCACCTCGACCTTCGGGCGACCGTTCGTACCCCCTAGCGCCTTCGCCGTGGCCGGTGCCTGCCACCGCCACGCGTCGCGTCAGCCGTGCAGTCTCGCCAACATGACCGCGATCCGGCTCCAGGACCAGTAGGCCGCGAGCGAGCCGATGACGTAGAGCGCGGTGGCGCGGCCGACGGCGAGCCACGGCGCCTGGCGCGGCAGCAGCCGGTAGACGAGGTAGGCGAGCCCGACGGTGAACAGCTGACCGATCTCGACCCCGACGTTGAAGGTCAGGAGCGCGACCGGCAGGTGCACCTGCGGCAACCCGATCTCCTTCAGCGCGCCCGCGAACCCGAGCCCGTGCACGAGACCGAAGAGGAACGCGAGCGCCGCCGGATAACGCCGGGACAGGGTGTCGCGGCGGGACAGCGCCTCGTGGGCGACCAGCACGATGGAGAGCGCGATGGTCGCTTCCACCGGCGGCGGGCGCAGCGTCAGGATGCCAAGCGCCGCACTCGCGAGCGTGAGACTGTGCGCCATCGTGAACGCCGTGATGGTCCAGAAGAGCTTGCGCCGAAAGCCCACCAGGAACAGCAGGCCCATCACGAACGCGAGATGGTCGTAACCGGTCAGGATGTGCTCGACGCCGAGCACGAGGTAGGCCCATGCGATCTCGCCGACGCCGCGCCGGTCGTCCGCCGACCCGTACAGCCGCACCTCGGGCTGGTTACCGGTCAGGGTGTAGACCCGGGTCTGGCCATCGAGCCAGTCCACCTTCACCATGACGGCCGAGTAGCGCTTGCCCACGCCGCGCACGGTGAACGGCCCGACGAGCCCGCCGGCGCCGCAGTGCAGGCGGTTGCCCTCCTCGCGGCAGCTCGCCGGCCACTGCGGCGTCAGGTCGGCGTACACCGACCGCGCGTCGCTGGTCGCGGTCCAGGTCCAGATGAAGTCGCCGGGCCCGGTCTCGCGCAGCTCCATCTCGGCCATGCTCATCTCGTGCGCGGCGAGGGGTCCGGCCGCAACGAGCAGCGCCACGGCGAGCAGCGCCGCCCGCAGCCGACGGAGTGTGCCTGGCGCGCCGCCGCGACTCATGGCTTCGTCACGGTTGCCGCGGCCGCCGAACCGGCCGGCAAGGCCGCCGCCGGCGGCGTCCACGGCTCGTAGCGGATCTTGTATTTCTTCCACAGCTCGCGCACCGCCGCGGTGCGCTGATCGCCGGCCGTCGCGTCCTTCCAGTCGGCAAGGATCGTGGCGTGCAGCTGCTCGAAGTCCGCCGGCACCGCCGCGCGCCGCTCGGTGACCCGCACCGCGCGCCAGCCGTCGGTGGTGTTCAGCGCCACCCACACGTTCAGCGGCTGCTCCTGCAGCTCCTTCGTGAACGACGAGCCGTAGGCGCCATCGAGCGTCGCCACCGGCCGGTTCTTGAACACCCGAAGGCCCGCCTGCGCGTCACCCGGCGTGCCGGCGTTCAGGTCCTTGACGAAGGACCGTACCGCCGCCTCGGTGCTCGTACCGGTGAGCGCGGCTTCCTCAAAGGTCACGCGCGGCACCTCGTCGTACTTGTCGCGGTGCTTCTCGAACCAGTCCTTCAGCGTCTTGTCGTCGGGCGCCTGCACCTTCACGGTCGACTCGATCACGCCGAGCGACTTAAAGATGATGCGGTCTTTCAGCATCGTGTCGCCCTTGTCGAGGCCGTTCGCGATGCCCTCGCGGTACAGCACCTCGTTGTCGAGCCACACCTTCTGCAGGCTCTTCAGCTCCTCCGGCGTCGGCGGCCGGTTACGCGAGCTCGCGAAGATCTCGGCCAGCTCGTTGTTGACGTCTGCCGAGACGACGATCGTCCGCGGATCCTCGGCTCGCGTCACGAGGAAATGATCGAGCCCGAACAGCAAGCCGCCAAGGATGGCAAAGTGAACGAGCGGCTCGCGCAGCCAGGAGCGGGACGCGGGCTCGGTCGGGGAAACACTACTCATGCGCGTCAGACCTCGATGCAGTCACGGGGCATTGGCGGCAGCGCCAGCCCACGGGCCGCGGAGGGTAGCACGCGCAATACGACAGAAATAATCACAGGCGGGGCGCGCGTCGCCGGTGCCGGGCACCGGCCGCTGGCTTCCCGGGCAGCATGACAACGGGCGCCATGAAAAAGGGCGCCACGCTTGCGCGTGGCGCCCTCCGGGCCGACTCGTCTCGGCCAGTCTACTCAGCCAGTCGTCTCGTCTCAGTTCACGCCGGCAACCGGCGTCGAGCCCGCGACTTCGACGTAGATCGGGTTGCTGTAGAACCACAGGTCCGACCAGGCAGCCACGTCGTACGCCACCATCGGCGTGCCGGCAGGCACCAGCTTACCGTTCAGCGTCTTCGCCGCCGACAGGGTCGGCAGGTGTCCCGGGCAGCCGTTGATCGGGGCGGCCTTCGCCTGCGCGTAGGTGTAGAGCGTGCCGTTAGCCGGCACGTTCGAGCCCGTCGCGAGGCAGGGGATGCTGAGGTTGTTGGTGTTCGGCGCCGTGTTGGTGTACGAGTCCGCCAGCGGGTTGCCGTTCGCATCGGTCTCGAACGGCACGCTCGGCACGAGGTTCGTGCCGCGCAGACGCACGTACTGCGACTGGGTCGCCTTCGGGATCGTGTACGACATCGACAGGAACGTCGTGCCGTCAACGGTGCTCGTGACCTGCGTCCAGCCCGCCGTACCGTTGAAGGTCTTGACGATCTTGGCCGAGGTGTTCTTCGCACCCGCCGGGACGGCGTTCAGGGCATTCGCCCCGGTGCCGTTGACCAGCGAACCGTCGAGGTTCATCCAGTTGGTGTTGGCCGGCCACTGACCGCTGTAGTTCGGCGACGACGGCGAGACGTAACCGGTGACGTTGCCACCGATCAGGTCGACGTGGTCGAGAACCGGCGCGTTCAGCGGCTGGGTGATGCCGACCTGGGCGAGCGACGGGTTCGGGAAGCTGTACGGCGAGTAGTTCGTGCCGGCCGGATCGCGCACGACAATCGCGACGATCACGTTGCCACCCGAGTTCACCTTGAGCTTCTGACCCATCGTCGCGCAGCCCGACACCGTGCCGATGTCCGTGCCGTTGAACGCGGCATTGCGGGCGATCTGCTCGACCTGGGCCGGCGTGCGCTGGCCGAGGCCCGGGTAGGACGCGCAGGCGACGAACGCCAGGCGGTCGATCAGCTGGCCCTGGGCGGTCCAGACGTTGCCCGAGCGCAGCGAGTCGACGGCCGCCTGCGGGCGGATCGCGTCGCTGCCGTTGCGAACGAGCGACGAGGTCCGCTGGTACTCGCCCGGGAAGAAGTCCGCGTTCGAAC
>CAITAM010000308.1 GCA_903890265.1 uncultured Pseudomonadota bacterium
GCTGTCCCTGCCGGACGGCGAGACGCGCACCTTTCTCCTCGACGGCGACGAGGTGGTGCTGCGCGCCTCGTGCGTGGCCGACGGGTTCCGGCGGATTGGTTTCGGCGAGTGCCGCGGCACGGTGCTGCCGGCCGCTACGGCGCCCGAGGATGGCGCGTAACCGCCGTGGTCACGCCTTCGTCGCGAAGGCCCCGGCATAATGACCGTGGACGGCCGCGCCAGCGGCCGGCAGACCATTACCCGGGAGACTGAATATGGCGCGGATGCGTGTGGTGCAGGTGACGTCGGCCAACGGGCCCTTTGAACTGGTCGAGCGGGATCTGCCGGCGCCGGCAGCGGGCCAGGTCAGGCTGCGGGTCGAGGCGTGCGGGGTCTGCCACAGCGACATGTTCACGAAGGTCGGTGCGTGGCCGGGCATCGAGTACCCGCGCGTGCCGGGCCACGAAGTGGTCGGGCGCATCGACGCGGTCGGTCCCCAGGTACCGGACTGGAAGGTGGGCGCGCGGGTTGGCGTCGGCTGGCACGGCGGCCACTGCGGGCACTGCCCGAAGTGCCGGCGCGGCGATTTTCTGTCCTGCGCCGAAGGCAAGGTCCCGGGAATCTCCTACGACGGCGGTTACGCGGACTACATGATCGCGCCGTTCGAAGCGCTGGCCTCGGTCCCGGACGAACTGAGTTCCGCCGAGGCAGCGCCGCTGCTGTGCGCGGGCATCACGACCTTCAATGCGCTGCGTCATTCCGGCGCGGTGGCCGGTGAAACGGTGGCCATTCTTGGCATCGGTGGCCTTGGGCATCTCGCGGTCCAGTTCGCGGCGAGGATGGGCTACCGGACGATTGCCATTGCCCGTGGTGCCGACAAGGGCCCGCTGGCGCTCAAGCTCGGTGCGCACCAGTACGTCGACAGCACGGCACAGGATGTCGCGGCGGAACTCATGAAGCACGGCGGTGCGCGCCTGATTCTCGCCACCGTCACCGATTCCAAGTCGATGAGCGCCGCGGTCGGTGGGCTTGGCGTGGACGGCAAGTTGCTCGTCGTCGGCGCCTCGCCGGAGCCGATCGAGGTGTCCCCGTTCGCGCTCATCCCGGGGCGCCGGTCGGTGGCCGGCTGGCCGTCCGGGACCGCAACGGACTCGGAGGACACCATGGACTTCAGCGCGCTGGTAGCCGTGCGGCCGATGATTGAAATCTACCCGCTCGAGCGGGCGGCGGAAGCCTACGAGCGCATGATGAGCGGGCAGGCTCGTTTTCGGGTCGTGATCACGACCGGCTGAGCGTGGCCTGCGGCGCGCCGGGGCTTCGGGACTTGCCCGGCGCGCGATGGGCGGGACGCGGTCAATCCTCGTCGGGCGGGACGGTCTCGCGCCGGAGAATGCCGGACGCGAACGAGGTTCCTGACTCGGTTCCGGCCCGGACCCCGATCGTGCCGCTGGCTGCCGGGTGCACGACCGCGCCGCGGCGAAGGTCGAGCGTGCTGTTGCCGTCCAGCCGCTCGATGCTGACGCGGCCCGCGCGGAGCGGTTTGCCCGGCGCCAGGGTGGATGCCGGTGCGCCGAGCCGCACGAGCCACGCGCTGCCCTCCGATCCCGCCAGCAGCCGGCCCTGGCCCGTGTCGTCAACGAGGACCGCCGAGTGCTCGTCGATACCGAGGCCGAAGACGGTCGCGTCCTGCTCCGCGGCGAGGCGCGCCACGAACGCGATCAGCCGTCCGAGGCGGCAGCGGGCCGAGAAATGGCTGTCGGTGATGACGTGATCCAGGTGACGAAAGTGCAGCAGGTCGGATTCCAGGGTAACGCCGGGGTCGTAGGGGTCTGACAAGGCGACCTTGGACTCGAGGCTCCCACCGTCCGCGGCCGTGTAGCTGTAGTGACCGAGGATCGCGAGACCCGCGCTGCTGCCACCGATCGGCCGGTTCGCGGCGACGTGTGCATTGAGCAGTTCCTGGACCGGCGTGCCTTTCCAGTAGTGCAGGTAGTTGGCCTGGTCGCCGCCGGCGAGGAAGATCCCGTCCGCCCGGCGCAGTGCCTCGAGCACGCGCGGGTCGTAGGACGCCGCGCGGTCATGAAACACGATGGTCTCTGCCGAGACCACCGGCCCCCACTCGTTCATGAACGCCTCGCCGTAGTCGCCATCGGTCGGATCGAAACTGCCGTCCGATACCGCCCGCAGGATCACGACGTGGCCGTGGCCGGCCCGCGTGGCGATGGCCCGGAAGGCCTCGTCCACGCGGCCGCCACCGCCCATGAGGGCGATGCCGAACACCGTTCGCGCCGCACCCGGCGCCAGCGGATCCCCGGTGACGAAGTAGGCAAAATGCGGGTCCTGGTAGTCGCGTGCCACCGGCGCCGCGGTTGCGGCCTGCAGGGTGACGACGTTGAACGCCAGGGCGAATGCGAGGGCGCGAGCGAGAGCGCCAGTGAGGGCAAGCGGTCGGCGACCATGCAGCATGGGGGTTGGCTCCTGTTGGCGACTGCCGTCGCTTGCCGGCGAATCGCAACCGGCGAATCGCAACTGGCGGTAAATCCTAACCCGACAGCCCGCGCGGTGAACGCGTCGCCGGCTCGCGCCACCGCGCGGGCCGGGTAGAGCGGACACCGCCGAACCCAGCGCCGGGTCGGTGACGCGAGCGCGACGGGGGCGGCGTTCCTGTCGTCCCGCCGCCCGCGTCCCGCGTCCCTGCGTGGGCGAGAACAGCGCTATCGCCCACGCCGCTAGCGGCCCGTGTTCGTCCGACGCCTCCCGGCCGTCGTTCAGCCGGGCAGCTGGCGTGCCAGAAAATCGCGGAGGATCGCTGCAATCGGTTCCGCATGGGTTTCGAGTGCAAAGTGGCCCGTGTCGAGCAGATGGACCTCGGCCTGCGGCACGTCGCGGCGGAACGCTTCGGCACCCGCAGGCAGAAAGAACGGGTCGTTCCTGCCCCACACGGCGAGGAGGGGCGGGCGGCGATCGCGCAGGTACTGCTGGATCGCCGGGTACAGCGCGACGTTGCTCTCGTAGTCACGGAAGAGGTCGAGCTGGATGTCGTCATTGCCCGGCCGGGTCATGAGGTAGGCGTCGAGCGAATAGGACTCGGGGGCCACCCGCGACGGCTCCGGTACGCCGTGGGTGTACTGCCAGCGCGTCGTCTCGAGCGTCAGGAGGCCCCGAAGTGCCGCACGGTTCTCGGCCGTCGGTGAGGCCCAGTACGCCTTGATGGGAGCGAAGGCCTCGCTGACCCCGTCGAGGTAGGCATTGCCGTTCTGGGAAATGATCGCCGTGATCCGCGCCGGGTCGGCCATCGCCAGGCGAAAGCCCACCGGTGCGCCGTAGTCGAATACGTAGAGCGCAAAGCGCGTGAGCCCGAGGGCCTTCACGAAAGCGTCCAGGGTCCCGGCGAGGTTATCGAAGGTGTAGCGGTAGGCGGGCCGATCCGGCGATGCCGCCGTTGTGGTCGTAAAACCGAACCCGGGCAAGTCGGGCGCGATCACGTGGTAGCGGTCGGCGAGGCGCGGCAGGAGGTCGCGGAACATGTGCGACGAGGAAGGAAAGCCGTGCAGGAGAAGCAGGGCCGGTCGGGACGGGTCACCGGCCTCGCGGTAGAAGACGCGGGTTCCCGCGACCTCGATCTCGCGGCAGGCGAC
>CAITAM010000309.1 GCA_903890265.1 uncultured Pseudomonadota bacterium
AGCACGAACCGCGGGTAGGGCCTGGCGGCAAGCAGCGCACCGAGCGCGCTCGCCGCACCGAGGCAGGCGAAATACCGCGGGAAAAAGACGCGCAGGTACTTTGCCGACCACTCGGCGGGCAGAACCCGGAACGTCGTCGGCGCGACCGCCGCGGCGAAGAAAAGCATCACGCCCACCATGCCGGCCACGATCAATCTGTCCAAGACAATGCTCGCTTTGCTCTACGGAATTAAAGCTTACGCGCAATGACTCTCTCGGTCAGCGACGGCGCGTGCGCGGGCCTTGCTGCGCGTGGCATGGTGTCGAGTGACCCGACTGGCGTGCTACCGTCCGCCTACCGCGCTACCGGAGACTGCCCGTGGGGATCGAGCTCGATCACGCGTTCATTGGCTGCCGCCCGGGCGCGCCCGAGGCGGAGGCGCTCCTCGCGCAGGGCTTCGTCGAAGGATCGCCGAACGTGCACCCGGGGCAGGGTACGGCCAACCGGCGGTTCTTCTTCGGCAATTTCAAGCTGGAGCTGATCTGGGTCGAGGACGAGGCCGAGGCGAGGAGCGAGCGCACCGCACGCACCCGGCTCTGGGAGCGGTGCAGCCGCTCGCACGACGCAGCGAACCCGTTCGGCATCCTGTTCCGGTCGGACGGCACGCCGGAGCCGCCGCCGTTTGCAACATGGCCCTACCACCCCGCGTACCTGCCGGCGGGCCTTGCCATCGAGTTTGCCGAGGGCACCTCGCTCGAGGAGCCCGAACTCATTTACCTGCCCTTTGTCCGGGGGCAGAGACCGTCGGCGGAGCCCACGGCGCACCGCCTGCCACTCCATCGGGTCCGGTCGCTCGTGGCGGGCGTTGCTGCGCGTGCTCGCCTGTCGCCCGCGGCGCTCGCGGTCGAGCAGACGGGACTCGTGACGTACGCGCCGACCTCCGCATCGCAACTGACCGTGGTTTTCGAGGGCACCGATCGCCCTCACGTCGACCTTCGGCCCGCGCTGCCGTTGATCCTTTGCGGCGCACCGTGAACCGTCCACGGAGCCGTGCCTGCCACCGTCGCTTGTCCGGCGCGGCGGGGTTTTCCCGGGGGGCGAGCCGTGCGCTAACCTCACGGACGCACGTGCCGTGCCGGGGAGTGTCCGTGAGAGAAAAACAAGCCGCTGTGCAGCAACTCGCGACGAACCCCATCCACCTCGGCCGCGGCGCGAGCGCGCTCGTTGAGCCCGCCTTCAGCGGCGCACTCGACTGGTACACGGCCTACGAGCAGCGGCACGCGTCGGACGGTGCCGAGGGGCGCCTCGTCAGCCTCGCGACCTTCAACGGCCCGTGGGCGTTCTGGGAAATGCATCCGTGCGGGGCCGAGGTCGTGCTCTGCCTTTCGGGGCAGTTCACCCTGCATCAGGAGGATCCCGACGGCGCACGACGGACGGTGTCGATCGGGCCGGGCGAGTACGCGATCAACGAGCGCGGTGTCTGGCACACCGCCGACGTCGGGATGCAAGCGACGGCACTCTTCATCACGGCCGGTGCCGGGACCGAGCACCGCCCACGCTGAGGGGTGTCGGGTGGGAACTCGATGACCGGGCCGATCCACGAGCCGATCCACGAGGGTGACCGCCCGTGGCGAACCGGGCGCCGACGCTCAGTGCGCTGGCGCCGCGCGCACCGGGGCTGCCGGCTCCGAGCCGCTCCACAGCACCACCCGATGGCTGCGGGCTTACCGGATTAGCACCGCCGTCAGGCGGTAGGGCTTGGTCGTCGAGGCCCCGGCATCGATCACGGTGCCGTCCGCAACCACCCAGGCGACGTCGCCGTGGATCGGGGTCACGCGGCTCGGGAATGAAAAGCGGTACGCGCGCTGCAGGGCGTACGCGCCGGAGAAGAACGGCGACAGTGCCGCGCCGGCCATCGTCGTTGGCCTGAGCTGGGCCGCCCGCACGGCGTTTCGCGTGTTCGGCATGCAGTCCGACAGGGAGGTGGCCGTGCTCATTCTGCTGATTCTGGCGGCGGCGCTCGGGGCCGAGCTCATTCACCTTGAGGGAATCGTCGGTGCGTTCCTTGGCGGCATTGCGGTCAAGCGCGCGCTCGGCGAGTCCCATGCCGGCGATTCGCTGTCGATCATGGCGCACACCCTGTTCATCCCGGTCTTTTTCCTGTCGACCGGGTTCCCGGTCAACCGGAATGTCTTCGTCGACACGCTGCTCCAGCACGGTCCCTTGGTGGCGGCCATCGTGCGCGGACTGCTGTTCGCCAAATTCATGGCAGCCCAGATTGCCCGCCTTCTGATGGGGGCGAGTCGCGATGAGCGCCTGCTCATGTGGAGCCTGTCGATTCCGCAGGTGGCGGCGAGCCTCGCGGCCGCGCTGGTCGCCTACACCGCGAAAGACGACGCGGGCGAGCGGTTACTGGACGAACCCATTCTCAACACGGTCGTGGTTCTCGTGCTCGTGACGTCCCTCATCGGCCCGGTTCTGACGAACAGTGCGGGCCGACGCATCGTGCGCTCGGCGCCTCGCGCCGGCAAACCGCGCTGACGGGGCGCCAGACCGGCTCGGGACCCCGGTCATCGGCCGCGGACGTCGTGCGGCCGGCACCTGAAGGGGCGCCCGCCCGTGGTGCCGGGGATCGGGTCCCGGTCGCGTCCTCGGCCGCTCAGAGCCGAACGCGAAAAAATCCGATCACGGACACCGGACCGGTGCCGTAGGTCGCCTGCAGCGTGGCGGGGTAACGGTAGGCCGTGACCGAGGCGCCCAATCCCACCCGCGCACCGCCGAGCCGGGCGAAATCGTGGATGTAGCCGAGCGAGGCGGTGTCGATCGTGAACGCCTTGCCGAAGCCGGTCTCGCCGGGCAGGAACAGCTCGTCCTTGGTCACCCGCTCCACGCGCGCGAATACGGTGTGCTGATCGGCGACGATCAGGGCGGACTCGAGCAGCCAGGCGCTGCTCGGGGGGGCCGGTGTCGCGCTCGTTGCGACCGAACGCGACGGTGGTCTGCCACTGCACACCCGGGCGGACGCGGTTGTAGCTCGCCGACGACGTGAATCGCCGGACGGCGACCGTCGGCTCCAGCTGTTCAGGGCTCGCGAGTCGTCCGTAGCTGGCCTGGAACGCGAGGTCTGCCGTCGGATTGAAGGACACCCGCGCGGACCACGAGTCGAGGGCGCGCAGTTCCACGCGGTAGCGGTTCTGGTCCGGCTCCCGTCCGTTGAAGGCGGAGGCCTCGAGCTTGAGCCGCCGCCACACGTAGCCGCTCGTGACGACACCGTAGGTGACGTGCGTCGAATCGAGCCAGTGGTGCCCGAGCGGGGCGACCGGGTTGTCCAGTCCGGACAAGCGGTGCATGAACGCGGGCGGGCCAAGGGCCGGCTCGCCGGCGACGCCCGCGTAGACGAACGCGGAGCGTTCGGGCGACAGGGTGCGCGCGTAGCTCGCGGCCGCTTCCATCAAAAGGTTATGCGGGTGCTGCCGGTCAATGAGCGGGTGGACGCCGTCCGCCGTCTCGCCGGTCTGGAACAGCAGCGGATAGCCGTTGCTGCCCATCAGCGGGTCCGCGGAGAGCATCACCCTGGCGCCGAGCGCACCGTCGGGAAGCTCCCGCCGCCCCATGAACATCAGCATGCTGTTCGAGAACGTCTTGGTGGCGCCGCGCGGGCCGCCCTGGTCGTCGTAGATCAGGTTCGCGCTGCCGTGCCACATCGTCATCCACGGGCCGTTCATGGCGTGCTGGCCGGCCATCGGCGTCGAGTCCGGCTGCCAGCTGGTGCCGGAGGCGTCGCGCTCCATCGGGTAGGTCCCGTACAGACCGGGCATCGACATCCCGCCCATCCCGCCCATCGCGTCCATTCCGGTCATGGCCTCGGCGGGG
>CAITAM010000310.1 GCA_903890265.1 uncultured Pseudomonadota bacterium
CCCGGCAGCAGCACCAACGCAAGCGCCGGCCCGTTGGCCGCGATCAGCGCCTCGACGTCCTCGGTGCGCAGCAGGTCCTCGCCCGGTCTCGGCTCCGCAAACACGAGGCACCGTGCCGGATCGAGGCCGTGCAGGCGGATCTGCGACGCCACCGCGTACTGGTCGGACGGAAAAGCGCCGCGCTCAATCAGCACCTTGCAGCGCTCCGGGCCCGGTCGGTAGAAGCTGATCATCAGCAGGTGCAGATTGACGGTCAGCGAGTTCATGAGGACGACGTCTGCCGCCGCGGCGCCGACCAGAGCCGCGAGGGGCTCGGCAAACGGCACGTGGCACTCAAGCCACGGCCGCGGGCCGTCGTGATGGCCGCGGACCGCCCGCTGCGACCAGTCGTCGAGGACGCGAGTGACGGCGCTGCGCGCCGCGCGCGGCAAGGGCCCGAGGCTGTTGCCGCAGAGGTAGGTCTGCGTCGTGCCGTCCGCGTCCACCGGCAGCTCGAACCGTGCGCGCAGGTGCGCGAGCGGATCCACCGCATCCATGGCCTCGGCGCGTGCGCGCGCGACGGACGTCGCGCTCACCGCAGCCTCGCCGGGTACACGAGGGGCCGTGACGGCACGGCGTCGGTCAGGAATGCCGGTACCTGGAGGTTCATCACGTACAGTCCGTCGCGCACGGTCGGCGCGATGAACGCGAGCTCGGTGATCGTCGCGTGATGCCGTGCGCCGCCGCCGGCGAGGCGGGAGGCCTCGCTCATGCCCCAGAAGCGGCGGTGTGCCACCAGCGCGCCGCCATCGACGCTGCGGTCGAGCGACGGCAGATCGGTGACAAGGTGATCGATGCCGTTCTCGACGAGGAAATCCACGGCGTCCGCGCTGAAGTAGGCCGGCGACGGTTCCACCGGGTAGGTGCGCGTGAGTTTGTCCGCGTCGTTGGGCAGCGTGCGCACGATGAGGCCGCTGAGCGGCGGCCGTGCGGCGGGTGTGGGCCAGAGTTCCTCAAGCGCCGTCGACAGCGCCTGGCGCGTGATCCACCGGTCGCCCGGCGGCGGCGCGGGGTACGGGTCCTGAGCAACGGCCGGGGTCGGTCGTACCGTCACGAGCGCCGCCAGGAACAGTCCACCGTGCAGGACTTCACTGACCGCGATGCGCTCGGTGGTCAGGTGCCCGATGCATTCCGTGTGGGTGCCGTTGCCATGCGGCGTCAGCGAGAGTTCCTCGCAGTTGATCGCGCCGCCGCGACGCGTGTCACCGACGAAATCCGCGGTCTCGACCGCCCGGGCCGTGGCGTGCCTCAAGCCAAAGGCATTCGGCTGGGGCCCGTCGAAATCGAGCGGTACCGCGAGCGACAGGGCGTCGGCGAAGTCGGTCGCAACCTCGGTCGACCCGTAGTGGATCACGGCGTGCATCAGCCGCCCGCGTCCGGTCGCCCGGCCACGTGACCGCAGGCACGGCAGGTCCGGTGCTCGACGGAGCCGTTGAAGCGCGCAAACACGGGCGGCAGGTCGAGCTCGATGTCGGTCAGGTGAAAGCTCTCGCGGTACAGCAGGGAGTCGCAGCGATCGCAGTACCACTCGATGCCATCCACTTCGTCCGGCCGGCGCAGCCGCTCGACGACGAGCCCGACGCCGCCGGCGCTGCGCTGCGGCGAATGCGGCACGCCCGGCGGCAGGAGAAAGACCTCGCCGGCCGTCATGGGGTAGTCGACACGCCGGCCGTCCTGGACCGTTCGCAGCGTCATGGATCCCTCCAGCTGGTGGAAGAATTCCGGCCCAGGATCAACATGATAGTCATTACGCGCGTTCGGTCCGCCCACCACCATGATGATGAAATCGCCCGCCGGGAATACCTGGCGGTTGCCCACCGGTGGGCGCAGGTCCGCGCGGTGGTCGTCGATCCACCGTGCCAGATTGAACGGGGGTGTCAGTGCCATGGGAACTCACTCACTCGGTAGCGCGAGTATAGCCCGCCCACACCGGACTCGCGGTCAACCCGGCGCGCGCTGCGGCGTTACTATTCGCTCAGCACCGGCCGGTTGTCGGGTCGTCGAGGAGGCGGTCATGCGTCGCAGTCGCATTCGGTTGTGTATCGCCGCGGGCGTGATTTACTTCAGCTCCGCGGCAGCCTCGGAGCCCGCGCCGCCTGCCGCGGTGCCGGAGCCGAGCCCCGGCGAGTGGGTCGAGCACCGCTACTCCTTCGTCCACCTCGGGTTCACGTCGACCTATTCCTGCGACGGCCTGGCGGACAAGCTGGCGGTCTTGCTCCGCGCGGCCGGCGCCCGCCCCGACGTCGAGGCCCGCGGGTTTGGCTGCGCCAACGGGTTTGGCCGGCCGAGCAAGCTGGCAAGCGCGAGCCTCAGGTTCTACACCCTGCGCCCCGCCGCACAGGTCGTGGCGGCCGACCCTGCCACCGGTGCGCCGGGCACGGTCGACGGGGTCTGGCGCAGCGTCGCGTTTGAGCCCCGCAAACCCTACGACCTTGACCACGGCGACTGCGAACTCGTCGAGGAGTTTCGCAACTGGCTGCTGCCGATGTTCACGACCCGCGGCATCGACGATCAGCTGCGCTGCATCCCGAACAGTGTCTCGGCCGGCGATCTGCGCTTCCGGTTCGAGGCATTCGCGCCGTTGCCGCCGCCAAAGGCCGTGCCGAAGGCCTGAGCGGGCGATCGTCAGTCGGCGCCCACGGCGAGACTGCCTGCGCACGGCTGGCAGACGGGCGGCGCCGGCAGCGCGGTGTCGATCCGAAGGGCGGTCAGGGAGCCGCCCCAGACGCACCCGGTGTCGAGCGAATACACGCCATCGTCCGCCCGGAAGCCCAGCGCCGACCAGTGGCCGAACACGATCCGCGTGCCGTGGCTACGCCTGCCCGGCACGCTGAACCACGCCAGCGCATGCGGTGGCGCGGTGTCGGGCGGGCCTTTGAGCTTCATCAGCAACCGGCCGGCTGCCGTGCAGTAGCGCAGGCGGGTAAAGCAGTTGATCGCAAAGCGCAGTCTGTCCATGCCTGCCAGCGTCGGGTCCCACGCTGCCGGCTCATCGCCATACATCCGGCTGTAAAAGTCAGGTTCGGCGTTGACCAGCGCCGACTCGACTTCACGGGCGAGTGAGCGGGCAAGGGGCAGGTCCCACTGCGGCGGCAGTCCGGCATGGATCATCACGAAATCGACGGTTGAGTCCTCGTGCAGCAGCGGGCGGCGTACCAGCCAGTGCAGAAGCTCGTCCCGATCGGGCGCGGCGAGCGTCTCGGCCAGCGTGTCTCCCGGCCGGAGCGCGCTTTTGCGCTGCGCGGCGAGGGCAAGCAGGTGGAGGTCGTGGTTGCCAAGCACGGTCACTGCCGCGTCGCCGAGTCCGCGGATGAACCGCAGGGTGGCCAGTGAGCCGGGTCCGCGATTGACGAGATCGCCGGTCAGCCAGAGCCGGTCCCGCCCGGGATCGAAGTCCAGCCGGTCGAGGAGTCGCCGAAGCTCGTCATAGCATCCCTGCACGTCGCCAATCGCGTAGACGGCCATGGTCGGCGCCGGGTGTCAGCGGGGCGTCAGTGCAGCGAGCCCGGGATAGCGAGGGTAAACGGTGCGATCGGCGCGTCAAACCGGCGTCCGTCGTCGGCGAGCATCTGGTAGCTGCCGTACATCGCCCCCACCGGGGTTTCGAGGATCGCGCCACTCGAGTAGCGAAAGCCCTGGCCCGGCTGCAGGTGCGGCTGCTCACCGACGACGCCGTCACCGCGCACTTCCTGGACCTTTCCGTTGGCATCGGTGATGACCCAATGGCGGGTCAGCAGGCGGGCCGGCACCTCGCCTTCGTTACGAATCGTGATGGTGTAGGAGAACACGTAGCGGTTGTCGCGCGGGTCAGACTGGTCCTCCACGTAGGAGGTGTCGACATCGACGGCGATCCTGTACGGCGGCGCGGCGGTGGTCTTGTCAGGATTCGTGGTCGTCATGGCGGCTTCAACCTCGGCTCGCGGTCCCGGGCCACGCGCTGACCCTGTCCGCTATCTTCAGCCAGACCGGCGGTCCGCCACAACCGCCGGTCAGGTCAAGGGGGCCGTCGTCGTGGCCAGCAGACCGAATTCGGCGGGCGAGAGCGTCTCGGCGCGCCGGATCGGGTCGATTCCCGCGGCAGCAAATCCTGCCTCGTCGACCAGCCCGCGCAGGGAGTTGCGCAGCGTCTTGCGGCGCTGGTTGAACGCCTGGGCGACGATTCTCTGAAATCTTGGCCGGTCCGGCAGCGGGAACGGGGCGTGGGTCCGGGGCCGCAGGCGGACCACGGCCGACTGCACGCGGGGTGGCGGACGAAAGGAGCCGGGGCCGACGTCGAACAACGGCTCGACCTCGGTCGCCAGCGCGAGCATCACCGACAGCCGGCCGTAGGCCGGATCATTCGCCCCCGCCGCCATGCGATCGACCACCTCCTTCTGCAGCATGAAGTGCATGTCGGCAATGTGCGCGGCGGACTCGAGGAGGTGGAATAGCAGCGGCGTCGAAATGTTGTACGGGAGGTTGCCGCAGACCCGCAGCCGACGGCCTGCCGCGAGCGCCCCGAAGTCGACGTTGAGTGCGTCGGCATCGTGAACGATGAGTTCGCCGCGATTGCCCACGCGGGCCACGAGCTCCGGGATGACGTCGCGGTCCAGCTCGATGACCTCGAGGCGCCGAACGTGCTCGAGAAGGCCGCCGGTCAGCGCGCCAAGCCCGGGGCCGATTTCGACCAGCGGCTCGAACGGTTGCGGGGCAATCGATTCGATGATCCGGCTGATCACCTGCTGGTCGTGAAGGAAGTGCTGACCAAAGCGTTTGCGCGGACGGTGGCTCACCGGTTGGCGCAGTCGATCGCGAGGTCTACCGCGGCGCGCAGGCTCCCGGCATCCGCGCGGCCGGTTGCCGCTAGATCAAGTGCCGTGCCGTGGTCCACCGAGGTGCGCAGAATCGGCAGGCCGAGGGTCACATTGACCGCGCCGCCAAAACCCGCGTGTTTGAGAACCGGCAGCCCCTGGTCGTGGTACATGGCAAGCACGGCATCGGCATCGGCCAGCGCCCGCGGGGTAAAGGCGGTGTCGGCGGGCAGCGGCCCGCGCACCACGAGGCCGCGGGCCAGAGCCTGACGCAGGGCGGGCTCGATCACGTCGATTTCCTCGCGACCGAGGTGACCGCCTTCGCCCGCGTGGGGGTTCAGTCCACAGACCATCATGCGAGGACGGGCAAAGCCGAAGAAACGGCGCAGGCCCGCGTCGAGGACGCTGAGCGTGTCCAGCAGCCGCTCGGTCGTGATGGCGGCCGGCACTTCCGCGAGCGGCAGGTGCGTCGTTGCCAGCGCGACGCGCAGTTTGCCTGCCACCAGCAGCATCACCGGATGCGGTGCGCCGGTACGGCTGGCGAGGTATTCGGTATGGCCGGTAAACGGAATGCCGGCGTCGTTGATCACGCTCTTCTGTACCGGCGCCGTGACCATGCCGGCATAGAGGCCGCGCTGACAGCCATCCGCGGCGATGTCCAGCAGCCGCACCACGTACGCCGCATTGGCAGGATCCAGACGACCGGCTTCGACACGCGTCGCGGTGGACTCCGCGAGCAGCTGCAGCACGCCCGCACGGTGCGGAGCGGGCTCGGCAACCTCGACGATGCTGACGGAGAGCCGGAGTTCCTCGGCACGCTCGTGGAACAGTGTCCGGTCGCCGAGGAACACGAGCCGCGCCGGAAAGTCCGCTGCGGCCAGCGCAAGGCAGAGATCCGGTCCGACACCGGCAGGCTCGCCGGAGGTGACGGCGAGCGCCGGGCCGGCCGCCTGGGGCCCGCTAGTTGCGGAAGTCGACGTACGCCTCATCGCGCAGGCGCCTCACCCAGAGTTCTGTTTCCTCATCGGCTTTGCTGGCGCGCAGCTGCTCGTACGCCTTGCGACGCTTCTCCTCGGCACTCATGTCCTGGGTCCGGTGGCCGAGTACCTGAACGATGTGCCAGCCGTACTGGGTACGAAACGGTTCGCTGATCTCGCCTTCCTTCAGACGAGCGATCGCCGACTCAAATTCCGGCACGAAGGTACCGGGTGACGTCCAGCCGAGGTCGCCGCCCTCGGCACCCGAGCCCGGGTCCTCAGAAATGGCTTTCGCCAAGGCGCCGAAATCCTCAGAGCCTTTGACGATCCGGTCGCGGACCGTGACCAGGCGACCGCGCACCGTCTCGTCGTCCTGCAGTTCGTTCGTCTTGACCAGAATGTGGCGCGCGTGGACCTGCTCGACGATCACCGGCGCATCGGCCACACGCGAGTCGTTCAGGCGGACGATGTGATAGCCCGACGGCGTGCGAACCGGCGCGGAGACTTCACCGACTTTGAGCTTGGCCACAATTTCCGACATGAAGGTCGGCAGTTCGCTGCCCTTGCGCCAGCCGATCTGGCCGCGCTCGAGCGCCGACTGTGCCTGCGAGTAGCTGACGGCCAGCTGGCCGAAGTCTTCGCCGGCCACTGCACGCTGGTAGAGGTCGCGGGCCTTGCTCTCAACCGCCTCCACCTGTGCCGAGGTCGCCGCCTCCGGCAGGGCCAGCAGGATGTGCGACACGTTGTACTCGCCACTCTCCTGGGCGCCGTTCGCCTGTCGGGCGACCATCTGGTCGACTTCCCGCGGGCTGATGTACATACGGGCGAAAACGTCTCGATTGCGCAGCAGCGACAGGGTCATTTCCTTGCGCATCTGCTCGCGGTACTCCGAGTACACGATGCCCTCGCGGGCGAGAGCATCCGGCAACTGGGCAAAGGGAATCTTGTTGTTGTCGGCAACATTTCGCAGCGCGTTGTTCAGCGCTTCGTCGGTCACCTTGATGCCGAGTTTCTGTGCCCGCTGCATCTGGATTTCCTGCACCACGAGCCGCTCGGTGATCTGCTGGCGCAGAATCGACGGCGGGGGCAGCGGGGTCTTCTGGTCGGACAGGCGCTTCGTCACCTCGGCGACCTGCTCATCGACCTGGCTCTGCAGCACCACCCCGTCGTTGACGATCACGGCGATCCGGTCGATCAGCTCGCCCTTGCCGCCGATCTCGCGGGTCTGGGCTGCCGCCGGCTGCGACGGCAACAAGGCTACGAGGCCCGCCAGCGCGAGAAGCACGAGTCGCTGATTAAAAGTCTTATAGATCAATGCCATGCGTCGGTTCCGGGGTCGTGTAGGTGATGGCCTTCAGTCGGCCAGCGGGTTCCCGGCGACGGGGGGGAGTATCCCCGAATCGCCGTCTTCAGGAAAGTATTGGCAGAGGATCCGACCGACGCGAGCCCGGTGAGTTCCAGTTCGAGCGAAATCGACGTGTCGCGCTGACCCGCCCGTGCGGTGAGGTCGGTGGGTCGGCTGACGATGTCGCGGCGGCCGATCAGGCGCAGCTTCCAGCAGCAACTGGCGTATTGCACGCCAAAGAGGGTGTCGATGCTGGTCCGGTCCTTGAGTGAATACACCTCGCGCCCGACGACATTCCACGAGTTGGTGATCGGCCAGGCGAAGTTGCCGTCGACCTGCTCGAGGAGGTCGCGCCGGAACCGGTAGGACAGGTTCGCTACCTGGGTGCCGGACGCCCGGTACTGCACGGTGGCCTCGGTCTTCTGTGAGTTTCGGGATTGCGGCGACCACTGCTCACCGAGCTCGACGTTCCAGTTCTTGTAGGCATGCACCATCACCTGCGCGACGGCGTCGGACGTGTGGGTGTCGATCGGCGCCTCGCCCGGCAGAACCACGCGCGGTCGCGTGAAGTAGTGAATGTCGCCGAGCGTCGCGGTCAGCAGTTCCTGGCCGGTCTGGGTCTCGATCAGTCGGCTGGTGACACCGGCGGCGAGCTGATTGCCGTCAGAGATTCGGTCGCCGCCGACGTAGCGTTGCGGCCGGAACAGCTGCACGAGATTCTGATCGGGCAATGCCGTGTCGAACACGGGCAGTGAGTCCTGCGCCCGGTACGGAATGTAGGTGTAGAGGAGCCTGGGCTCGAGCGTCGTGAGGTGATTGCGGCCGTCGCGCTCGAAGACCAGTCCGCTGTCGAGGCTGGCTTCGGGGGCGGAGACCGTTGGCGACTTTGCCTCAGCCGTTGTCGACGTCGCGGGCGAGATGCCCGAGTAATCAAGGCTGTATGCCGTGACACGGTAGCCGACCGAGGGAATCACGAATGCGCCTGGCGTGCGCCAGAGGTAGCGCAGTGTCGGGTAAAGCGAGGCGCGCAGGCCGTTGACCGAGTCCTCGCGCAGAAAGTACACCGCCTCACTGTCGACGGCGGCCTCCAGGCGGCCGGGCAGCCGCCAGCGGCCGCTGACGACGATGTCGGGCAGGCGGGTGTACGGGCGTGCGCTCGTTGCCAGCGACTGGTCGATGGTCTGGAACTGCTCGAAACTGCCCGTGGCGCGCCAGTGCTCGTCACTGTAGGTGAGGCTCGCCCGGCGCGGCAGGAAGGTCAGGCTGGTCCCTTCCGGTCCCCGGCCGAAGTCCTCGAAGTAGTGGCTGTCGCTGATGCCGGAGGCGTTGATATCGAGCCTCAGTCGGCTCGAAAAATCGGTCCGCTCGATGAAGCGCAGGTAGCTGCGGTCGCTGGCCGACGACGTGTCGTAGGGCAGCCAGTTTGCCGCAATGAAGGCATGACTGTTGTCGCTGAGGTAGCGGAATTCGCCGTCAAGCGTGGCGCCGCGCTTGCTCATGTAGCCCGGGCTGAAGGTCGCGTCGTAGTTCGGTGCGAGGTCGAAGTAATAAGGCACCGAAAGCTGCCAGCCGTTGCGGCTCGACTGCTCCGGCGTCGGGATCAGGAACCCGGACTTCCGCGCATCACTGACGGGAAAGGAGAGCCACGGCGAATAGAGGATGGGCACGCCCTTGAACTCAAGGCTGACGTCTCTGCCGGTGCCTTCGTCGGCATGCTGGTCGATATCGATTGTTCGCGCCCTGATCAGCCAGTCACGCCGACCCTGAGGGCACGACGTGAACTCGACGCCTGAGAGGCGCAGTTCGCCGCCTGGTGCGACGGCGATGGCGTCGGCATGTCCCCGGGCGGCCCGCTGTTGCAGGGCGAAGTCGCCGTGCTCAAACGACCCGCTGCCACCCTCGGCAAAAGCCCCCTTGTCACCGGACAGCCGCAGCAGCGGGTCGGTATAGAGCACTTCGCCGGATGCCGTCACTGCCTGGGTACGGGCGTTGAAGGTGGCGCTGTCGGCGGTGAGCCGGCGCGATCCCTGCACGATGCTGACGTTGCCGGTCAGCTCGCTGTTGCCCTCCGGATCCACCGTGGCGCCGTCCGAGGATATCTCGACCGGCTCATTCGCCAGCGCCGGGTCGCCCGCGCGTTTCGCGGCGGGGGACTTGGCTCCCACGGCCGCGGGCTGCGGGCAATCGCCCGCCTGCACACCCGGTGCGGCGGCGAGCAACACGAGGACAACCGCGGATCGGACAGGTAGGGAACGGCTCTGGGCCAAGCGCGGCTGATCCATCGTATCGCCGGGACGGCGGCGGGAGCGCTGACATTATAATCAGGTCACGATGAACGACGTGACTCCCCCTCTCCCGGACACCCGGCTCGCCGAATTGACAGCCTGGCTGGCTACGAGCCTCGGCACGCGGTCCATCCGCCTCGCACCGGCCTCGGCGGATGCCAGCTTCCGCCGCTATTTTCGGGTGTGGGATGGCGCGACGACGTGGATTGCCATGGACGCGCCGCCGCCGAACGAAGACGTACGCCCGTTCGTTTCGGTTGCGCGCCGGCTGCACGCGGCCGGCCTCAGTGTGCCGGTCGTTGCGGACGCCGACGAAGCCCGGGGCTTCCTGCGCCTGACGGATCTTGGCAGCACGCACTACCTCGCTGCTTTTCAGGCCGGTTTCACCCCGGAAGCGCTCTATCCGTCGGCAGCGCGCGCGCTGTGCCGCATGCAATGCGACCCGTCTCTCGGTGCCGGCCTCACGGCCTACGACGCGTCGGTCATGGCGCGGGAGGTCAGCCTTTTTCCGGACTGGTTCCTGCGCCGCCATCTCGATCTGGAGCCCGGGCCGTCGGTCCTTGCCATCATCGCCCGCAGCCTTGCCGTGATGACCACGGCCGCCGCAGCGCAGCCTCAGGTGTTCGTTCACCGCGACTACCACTCGCGGAACCTCATGCTGCTCGACGGGCGGGGTCCGGGCGTGCTGGACTTCCAGGATGCCATCCGCGGTCCCGTCGGCTATGACCTCGTGTCGCTGTACAAGGACTGTTACGTGCGCTGGCCGCGTGACGCGGTGCTCGGCTGGGTGGAGGAGTACCGCCAGCTCGCAGTGGCCGGTGGGCTCAGGCTTCCGGGGCGCGATGAGTTCGTGCGCGGCTTTGATCTCATCGGTCTGCAGCGGCACCTGAAGGTGCTCGGCATATTTGCGCGACTCTGGTACCGCGATGGCAAGGCCAGCTACCTCGCCGACCTGCCACGTGTGCTGGCCTACGTACGTGAAGTCACTCTGCTGTACCCGGAGCTCGCGGAACTCGAGCAGTTCCTTGTCGCAGAGGTAGAGCCACGGTTCGCGGCGGCGCAGAGGCGGGTGCTCGGGTGAGCGGCAGGGCGCCGGTCAGGCAGGCCATGATTCTTGCGGCAGGCTTCGGCGAGCGGATGCGACCGTTGACGTTGTCGACACCAAAGCCGCTCCTCCCCGTGGATGGTACGCCGCTCATCGTCCGGCACCTGCGGCGGCTGGCCGCCGGTGGAGTGAGCGACGTGGTCATCAACGTCTGCTGGCTCAAGGAGGCATTCCGTCCGGTGCTCGGCGATGGCAGCGAGTTTGGCCTCAGGCTCCGTTACGTCGACGAGGGCGATGCCCCACTCGAGGTCGCCGGCGGAATCCGCAACGCGCTCGAGCATTTCGGCGAGGCGCCATTCTGTGTCGTAAACGGCGACGTCTATTGTGATTACCCGCTGCCGGTCGCGGCACCCGCGCCCGGCCGACTCGGGCACCTCGTCTTGGTGCCCAATCCGGCCCAGCATCCGCGTGGCGACTTTGCGCTCGAGTGCGGCGAAGTCCGGTTGGACGGCGCGCGGCGCTACACCTACGCCGGGATCGCCTCGTTTCAGCCGACGCTGTTCGCCTCCCTGCCAGCCGGGCGGGCGGCCCTGAAGCCGCTGCTCGTCGGTGCGCTGCGGGCCGGACGCCTGACCGGCGAGCTTCACGAGGGCGAGTGGAGCGACGTGGGGACGCCGGAACGTCTGGAGGCGCTGTCACGGGCCGTCGCCGCAGCACGGCTGCGGGAGGCGTACAATACGGCAGCTATGGCGCCCCCCGGGAAGCTTATTTATGAGTGAATTCAAGGGTATCGAGGTCGTCGCGCCACCGGTCAGATCCGGTGAGAAATACCGTACCGCGCAGGGCCACGTCGCCATCAAGGACGGCATCAAGGCGAAGTCAGTGACACCGCCGGCGCCGCCGAAGCCGGCCTGGCTGCGCGCTGCCGTACCGGCGGGACCGCGCTTCGAGCAAGTGCGCGAGACCGTCCGCGCGCATCGCCTGGCAACGGTGTGCGAAGAGGCCAAGTGCCCGAACGTCGGCGAGTGCTGGAACCACGGCACGGCGACGATCATGCTGATGGGCGAGGTCTGCACCCGCGCCTGCCGCTTCTGC